>NZ_BBMP01000005.1 GCF_000755245.1 Halococcus sediminicola
TCGTCCAAGCGGTTATTGGAGTGCCCTACGAGAATGCGACGTGGGAGACACTTCAATCTGAAGTGAAGGGCTTTTTCGACGGAGCCGATGGAACTCTTTCTATCAACCTCATATTCAGTGAAAAGGCAGTTACCGTCCTCCCCGATCGATTCCCCGCTCTGATTGGAAATCAATCAGCAGACGTCACCGTCAGATCGATTCCAGAGGTTGCACTCTCCTTTGATGTAGTCGATACCGGAGAGACGACGATCGACATCCCACACCCAGTGTCCGGTGGGGATCGAATTGGCGTGGTCGGGATCAAAGATTCGCAGGTCGTCGCTGAGTTCGAGCAGTACTTCCAACAACTCTGGGCCACTGCTGATCCCCTCGTTAAGTAAAACAGAGAGGTAAAACCACGTAATCCGGTTGGAGTCATAGACAGAGGGAGAACATAGGACAGAGTGACTATTTCAAAATACGAGAATTAGCTCTATGCATTGAGATGGCCGACCTCAACTTCTGTCAGCCATTGGTGTCCCAGAGGTTCGGCGTCTGAATTTCTACAAACCACCTAATCACTGACAAACCGGTTCAAGAAATTGATATTATAGTTAACGTGGTTACCGATACTCCGAAATCGTTCGGTATGGCACATAGAATCCGATGTCGTCAATCCAGGCTGATAGCCATTCATCAGCGGTTGGTTCATTGATCTTCCCAGCGTCAATCGCGGCCAGCAGAACGCCGACCGAACCGACGACAGTCACGCCCTGTTCTTTCGCGAATGACCGGGCGTCCCCATCGTCGGTCAGCAGCCGTCCGTGGTGTGCGTCCGCCACAGCGAACGCCTGTGCTTCACCGGGATCGAGATGACTACTGACCACTGCTTCACGGTTTGCGACCGTTTCGGAGATTGTTGCTACAGGAATTTCCACGTCGAGTGTATCGAGTGCTGACTGGAGATATGGATGTCCGTCAACGCCGGCACGAAGCTCCTTACGCACGACCGGGACCGTACAGATCTCGGAAAGATTTTCAATCACCCACAACTGGTCGATGTAGGCGAAATTCGAGAGAACGGTCGTGTTGAGGACGCTTGGATGGACTGGAATATCGTTGCCTGTCATTTCGTGTGTGACTTCTCGTCACCCTTCGAATCGTCACTAAATTCGAGTTCTGCCGCAGCTTCAGCCTCGTAGGCCGCATCCTCTTCATCTTCAAGCCCAAAACGGAGTTCGAGGCCGTGTTCACGGAGAATGTCTCGCATCGTCCAACGATCGACAGCAGCGAGTCTCGCCGCATCACCGAGGGTAACACGCTCATGCTCGTACAGGGCAACCGCAGCCGCAATGCGCTCGTTCTCATGGTCTTCGAAGTATTCACGGACGAACTCCCGAAGAGCGTCGCTTTTCCCACCAAATACACCCGCCTCAACAGTTCCTTCAATGAGAAGGTCGAGGTCGTCTGGGTATGAGCCGGTGATTCGGGCCATCTGTCTTCCCAGGCCTACGTCTTCATACTATTTATGAACTTCGCCAACTCAAAGCGAATTCCTCCTATGCATTGAGAGCACCAGTCACAACTTCTGATGTAGCGAAGTGAATATCTTTAATGACGATATAGATTCATACTACTAGCTGAAAGAAAGTCATGACTGACGATCACACCAAACGAACCCACCACAACCATGGCGAACAAACCAAAGAATCAGTAACCGAAGTTGACCGGCTAGGGGCCAAGACACGGGCAGCAGACGCCAACCGAGACTACGATGAGTGTCCGCAGTGCGGTCGGGAGTTTCTCGGAGTCAATATGGCTAGGAATGGTGACTTAGCGTTCATTCACGACGATGACAAGAAGTGCACGAAAGAGACGGATGTCGACCACGTCTATCTCAAAATGGACGGACTAGAACTCACTCAACAGCAGTCTAAGCGAGCCCGAGATGTACTTGAACAGGTCAAAAACGGGGACGCGACACACGCAACCGATCTTATTGATGAGTGGAAGGGTGCACCCCCAGATTATACGCTGGAACGGATGGCTAATGTCGATGGACGAGGAGAAGTTGGGACAGTCTATGGGTGGATTTCAGTAAGCGACATTGCGGGAACAGATCCAGAGTTAACAGGACGGTTTGAGAAAGGGCGCATAGAAAGTGTGCTCCAGCTAATGATCGATGGCCAGTACCGCCCTGAACATGTGGAGAACCATGGAATGCCCCATTACCGGGAAATCTGTGGCGATCTTTACGTCGGCTCTGATGGGAACCACCGGTCGATAGCCTGCAAGGCCATCGGGATTGACAAAATATACGCTCAGATAACGGAGTACGACGTCAATGAAACAGAGTACCAGCGCTGGAAAGCCCGTCGTGACGGTGAACTCGTGGACACCATGGTATCCGATACTTCTAGGGGTCCAAGCGATCCCCCCGAACACCACACCGACCTCCTTCGAGAGGTACTGGCTGCCGTTGGTAGTGCATGCCCACCGACGACCAACCTTGATGAACTCGTGTATACGCCCGACAGCGATGTGTGTGATACCTGTGGCCGTTCCAGCCATTACCTATTCGACTACGTTGTTGAAGATCCTCGAAACGTCCTCGGTGTCGAGGAGACCGTACTTATCGGCGAATTCGCGCACGTAACGGTCGATTGCGCCCTCCGAAAGCTCGATTTCGCCGTCGACCTTGAGGTCGCGCACTTCGCGCTCGCCAGCCGGGTCGAGCGCCGCGAGCAGCCGCAGACGGCCACCTCTGGGGGGCGAACTCCCCAATAATTTCCCAATAGAAACTCAGCCGTCCGACAAACTTATTACCGATTGTGTATAATCTGTAAACACGCGGCTTAGCTATGTCACGAACAGCTTCACAACAGGAAGGAGAAATCATTCGCGACTTCCTCTCGATCGCCGATCTCCTCGAACAGCCCCAGCTCGCCCGTATCTACGCATATCTCTACCGTGAGGGTGAGGCGACCGTCAGCGAACTCATCGACGTGCTCGATCTCTCACAAGGAACTGCCTACACTTACGTGAACCAGCTCACCGATACTGGTGTTCTCACTCCCACTACAGACACCCAACCCCAACGGTACGCAGCCGTCGAGATCAAACTCACCCTGACCGTCAGCGACGATCGTGAATACACCATCTCACCCGCTCTCATTGCCGCAGTCGCACGCCGGACGACCGACGACACCATCGACTCGTATATCAATCGTCACGGCGTTCACGGCCTCGCAACCGCGCTCTCCCACACCCTCGCTCGCGAGCATGGCGAGACAACTCATCGGCTCGTGGCCGACGATCTTGATATCTCGGAGCTCGAAGCGGAGGTGATTCTCCAAGCGCTTCGGCCCGTTGTTCATGAGCACTTCTCGGTCGAAGATTCTGGGGCGTCGCTAGCGGACGTGGCTGACGCCGAGAATCTTGACGTGTGAGCGCGCTCCACATCGCGGATACAGGCTTTTTCGTTGCTCTTGGAGCACCGTCGAACGATCGCTACCAGCGAGTACGGACTTTCGCCAAACGCAACGAGATCGTCTTTATGGTCCCGAAACGCATCTATGAGGAGTTGACCGGGGCTGATGACAGCGAAATTGTCGAAGCGGAAGCGATTCCAATCGATGTTGCTATTGACGACGGCTGGGTTCGTGTTGCAGAGCCGTTGGAGTACACGAATCCAGTAGTCTCAAAGACGATGGACGGCATTCAACGCTATATTGCGAACGCCGACGATCGACCGGCCGACGAGATCGAACGTGCCGACCCAGCTCTCGGTGCGCTTGCTGTACAAGCGCTCAGTTCGGGTGATGTGACTCACGCTTACATCTACACGACCGATATCGCTGCTGGCGAAGGGGCAGAGACAGTCTTAGCGAGTGAGGGCTATGGAGACGCGGTGACGTTCGTCAACGGCTTCAAATTCGTCGAGGATCTTGTCGGAGACGCCTGATCGAAGAATTCTGTTTGAGAAGCAGACCGACCGTCCTACTGATATTGCATGGTGTACTCGGACACCCTAATCGTATCGCGATTCAGTATATAAAGAATGGAGGCTTTCTGGCCGGTGTCGAAAACCACTGTTTTTGAAACCACAATATACGACTACCGAGAGAGAAACACACATACGTCTCGCAGTCGTTCTACAAGAAGATGGCAGTGACACCCGATATGCAGTCGGCTGCATCCGTTGATTGCTGAGCGAAAATCAATCAACGTGACTGACCGTTCAGCTATGTAGTCGAGACTTGCTGGCGTACTAGCCCGATTCGTCATCCATATCTCCTTCCGAAATATGGGCTGGTGAGATTGGTTTCGTCGTCCGTCACCTCTGAGAAATCCGCTTGTCTAGTTTCAGATGGTTGTAGAGATTCTCTCCAGGCGAATTGATAATAGTTATTTGTGATCTATGTGGCCATTCGTACATGGAGATCACTGGCATCGAGCAGTATCACCTCGCCTACGACCTCGATGGTAGCCACGACCCGACGTGGGTGCCGGGCTATCCACAGGGCAGCCACGAATGCGAACTGTTCGAAATCAAAACTGATGAAGGCATCACCGGCATCACGGCGAGTCCGTCCATTCCCGGCGGGTTCGACTACGGTGACACTCTTCGATTGCTCCTGCTCGGTGAGGATCCCCACGACGTTGCTCGCATCCGCCGGAAGCTCGCTTCGCTCGACCTCCTCGGCCCGCGGCCGTGGCACATCGAGGTCGGACTCTGGGACATTATCGGCAAGGACGCCGGTAAGCCCGTTCACGAGGTGCTCGGCGGGACGAGCCAAGAGATTCCGGCGTACGCCAGCACCAGCGAGGTCCAGCCGGCCGACGAGCGCATTGCATACGTCGAAGACCGACTCGATGAAGGGTTCGAGGCGGTGAAGCTCCGCATTACCGCCCGCGAGGACGTCAAAATTGTCCGAGAAGTGCGTGAGGCGTTTCCGGATCTCACGCTAATGGTCGATGCGAACAAGGGCTGGGCGATTCGCGCCATCGAGGAGGAAGAACAGTGGTCGTTTGCAGAGGCGCTCGCGGTCGCACGCGATCTCGAACCGTTCGACATCGGGTGGCTCGAAGAGCCGCTGCCGCGACACGACTACCGCGGGTACGCCCGGCTCCGCGACCGCACCGACGTTCCGATTGCGGGTGGCGAGTTCAACGACGGGCCACACGAGGTCCGGGAGCTCCTGCGCCACGACGCGGTTGATGTCCTCCAGCCTGACGCGATGCTCGCTACCGGCATCCAAGAAGGGGCGGCAATCGCAGCGAGCGCCCACGAACAGGGTATCAGGTTCATCCCCCACACCTGGACCAATGGCGTCGGCTTCGCCGCAAATCTCCACATGATGACCGCCGCACGCTCGCCGTGGTGTGAGTTCCCGATGGAGCCGCCGTGGACGCCCGACGTGCGCGATTTCCTCCTAACTGACACCATCGACCACGACGGGGGCACGGTTACACCACCCGATGGGCCCGGACTGGGGATAGAACTAGACCGGAGCGTTCTCGACGAGGCAGAGTAGCGCTACGGTCAGGGAATCGGCTCGGCAACGCCATCTGTAGTGTCCGCCAAAGATTTCGTCGGCGGTATCTGCCCGGCGATCAACCAGGTGAGATAAAACTTGATCTGGACGATGCTAACCGGATATGTAAGCGAGTTGTTGACCACAGCATGGACACCGGCTTGGTTGCCGAGCAGTTCGAGATCAGTCGGCGGCGGGTCCAGCAACTCGCCAAAACCTACCGCGGGACTGGAGAGATCTCACAGCTGGAGACGCCTGGTCGCAGTCCCTACGCGGACTATCCCAACGACCTCGAAGACCGTGTACTCGACGTACGCCAGCGCCTCGGCGCTGGCGCAGTCGTCATCGCCCACGTCCTCCGCGTCAGGGACGGTCTCTCGATCGCTAACAATCGCGTCCACCAGATTCTCCAGGAGCACGACCACGTGACCGAGAATCCTACCAAGCAGGGCCGCAAGCGGCCGTGGGTTCGCTTCGAGCGTGAGAATGCGGCGGTGACGGTCCACCTGGACTGGTATCGCAACGACCGCGGACAACAGGTGCTGGCCGTCGAAGACGACGCCTCGCCGCGCGTCTTCGACATGATCGAGACTGACAGCAGTTCAGCTATTCAAGCCGTCGAACTCCTCGAAAGCGTTGACGAGGAGTTCGACAGTCCTGTGCCGATCTTGGAGGTGATCACCGACCACGGATCGGAGTTCGTCAATCCTCGTCAAGATGATCGTCCGTGTCTCGATCACGAGTTCGAACGCTATCTTGCCGAGAATGATATTGAGCACACGCTCTGTAAGGTTGGGCGGCCACAGTCCAACGGGAAGATCGAGCGGTTCTTCCAGACCTACGAGAAACACCGCGAGCGGTTCGGAACTCTCGACGAGTTCCTCACCTTCTACAACGAGGAGCGCCCGCACATGAGCCTTGATTGGGACACGCTGGAAGCGCCAGCTGAGGCGTTCGAGCGGTTGGTGCCATCGCCAGCGAAGAGCGGTGGCGATCTGCTCGCAACCGAGGTGACCGTCGATGGATGACCGACGAAATCTTTACCGGACAGCACAATAGTACAACTGTCGCCGAGCCGTATTTAGGCGACAGGTTGGGTTGCGGGTTGTTCTTCGCGTGGAACAGCTAGTCTCTCGGCATCAGCGACCGCATGGCCGAAGAGGTGGGAGATCACGAGGTTCATGTAGAACCCAACGAACAGACCAGCGATGGCTCCGAGGATCGGCACGAGACCGATCACACCCATGACGAGACCTGCGGCAAAGCTCACGAGGATGGCACGAAGCCAACCACTGACGTAGCGCCGGCTGGTGAGAACCGGTCGGAGGTTGTCCAGCTTGAAAGCGGCACCGACACGTTCCTCGCGTGCGAACACGGTGGTCGCAGCAGGGAGGCTGTAGGCCGCTGCCAGATACGCAATGGCACTCACGATGATGCCGACCATCTGCAGAGTGCCTGAGAGCACAGCAAGGCTGAGCCCGAACAGGACGATCGGGGCGAAGAGATATCCAATCGCGATGGCGAATCCTTTGAGGCCATCGACTGCGAGTTTTCCCCAGTCGTCGAACTGGGGAAGTTCGTCATCGCCCAGCGTCGTGTGTCGAAGCACGCGGATCCCGTAGCCTCCAAGAATGAAGGCAGGAACAATGAGAACGCTGAGCAGACTCAGCACGCCGCCGATCAGGACGGTTTTTAGTACGTGGTCGCTCTCTCGCGGATAGTTGATTGCTGCTGATAGCATTTGGTTTCTCCTGTGACTACGATTGACCTGATCGGATCCAGTCTCCCTCCCAAGGGCGAATCTGACACCGCAGACAATTATAGCAATTCTAACTAGTACTCACAAGTATATAACTGTTGTTGTAACTGTCGCTAATCTATGCTAATAGCTGCCGAAATTTGATTACTAGTAAATAGGTGATGAGTGGGGTAGCAGCAACGGTTTTCTCCCCCGAAGACCTAGAGAAGATGGAATACAGGGGCTGTACGCTCTCGTCGTCAGCATTCGACGCTTCACTGTATTCCTCCCTCCCCTTTATTCCAAAAATTTGACATCAAATTTTCAAAGCTGTTCTACTCAGGTGAGCAACCGTCCGTTCACGGGGATTTGTCGCGTAGATGGGTCTGATAGCTCCTTCCGGTTGAGACGCGAATTGAAAACCAACTGATAGTTTTGCATACTGGTTCCACCCTCTCGTGTGTGATTTTTGTGAGGACTTCTGCATCATCGCCCTGCTGGATAGAGAGGCTGTAGTCATCAAAGGTGCCATGATGGATCCACCTAACCGATTTCTGTTGCCATAGGACCTAAGACGATGGATAGTGCCCTCTTATTGACTCAATGGATCAGTTTCTTCGTCTTCGTTGACGTCCAGCGAACTCATGATGAGGTTTTTGTGTGCTCGGCGGACTCGCTCAGACAACGCTTGATGAGAGATATCGAGGTTTTCGGCAAGTTCCTGGGCACTCATATCCCGGGGAATATCGTAGTATCCCTTCTCGGCAGCCTCGATGAGGGTGTCGTGCTGTTGTTCAGTGAGGTCGTATCGGGCCTGTTCGATTCCGTCAACTCCATAGATACGTTTCACGTCGAGCGTGAACTCGCTTTCTTCGGCGTACTCGCCCGTCGCTGAAAGTCCGCTTCGCTCGGGAAAGAGCACGCGGAGATGCCACTCGCCGTCAGTCGCGATGGCCTCCTGAACAGTCGCGTCGTGGCCATTGACCATGTACCCAACGACTTGGGCAGTATCGTCCCACACCAGCCGATAGAAGCACTCCTCGTCCGTCTCGCCGAACAGTTCGACCTCTTCGACGCTCGGATCGGCTTCGAGTATCTCGGTTAATCCTTCGAGTTCTCCGTGCTTCACTCGCACGAATGGCACTACCTGGGTCGTGTTGTGGGCGACAACGCGATCGATGTTGAACGTCAGCTCCGGCCGGCGTTCGAGTGTCTCGGCAAGCGCGAATTCCTCTGCCGGGATACTGAACTCTGCAATGACCGACATGAGAGTCTCCAACCGGGGCTTGCATGAGAAGGTTACGGGTTTATACTGTAGAGTTCTCATACGGCAATTCGACCTCGAGAGCACCTCAGTACCGTCTGAATCATAGCCCCGGGGTGCCAATCAGTCGCAGGCTTGGAAACGATCTCCCTCAATACGGGGTTTGCGCGCCGAAACCGCGCCGGTTATGGTTTCCGGCCAGCAGATTCGGCAATGAGAGCGGTCGATGTGCAAGACACGCGCACTGTATCTCGCCGGCGATTTCAATGAGACAACAGTCTGCGATGTGGAGACTCTGAAGCTGAGTACTAATTTCTATAGCAGTAGAACAAACGAGCAACTTCGATGAGGGCATGAGCGTACTGCCGTCAGCATACTCGACCTCCAACGTCGGAATTAAGAGCGGCGTCAGTCATCGTAGAGCGTTTCTTCACACTTGCAGTCTTCAACGGCTTCGACGAACTCAGCACGGCAGTCCGGTGGGCAGAACCAGTAGCGGACAAGACGCTCGTCATCAATGATCACGTTGATAGCCTCGTCTCGTGGAGGGATTCGTCGGTTCCGCGGGCCACTTTCGTCAACAACGCGAGCGTGTCGTCGCCAAACGAGGATATCCGCCTCTCTTCGTCCAGACAAACTTTTTCAATCGACTGTATATGAATCTATATCAAATTCAGGGACAACAGCTACTACAGCTCGTCAAGATGCTCGACGCCTTCTTTCGAGACGTTCGCTTCCGTAATCGTCTCGGGCATCCAGTCGGGCTTGTCTGGGGGTGCCTCGTCGCGCCACGCCCATCCCTCGTAGATGTGCAATTTCTTCGTCCCCGTTTCACGAATCCGGAATCGGATACGGGTCGCTTCTGATTCGCTATCGGCCGGGTCGAACCGCCGAGCGGCTTTGAGTGCTGCCTGCCGGGGCGTCTTCCCGGTGAACCTACTCGTCTCCTCGCCTGTTTCCTCCCGGAGCGTGAAATTGCGCACTTCATCCGTTTCGCGTGCCATGATTGTCTTACGTGAACACAGCACTAGCCCTCTAATAAATGTATCTGAGTCAGGCGGTTCCTCGTAAGATGAAGATCTCAATGCTCGATGAGAGCTACCGACGTTCGGAGTTGGTGGACTAATCGCGTACTTCTGCGAAGGCGACGTTCTGGCGCACTTCTGTGACTTCGACGGTCACCTCATCGTCGGGACGCCCTCCGGGAACGATCAGCACGTAGCCACGCTCGATTTTCGCTATCCCGTCACCTTTGTCGCCCAGCGTTTCGATGGTTACCTCGCGGACGTCGCCGGTATCGACTGGCGGCGTCGGTGTCGACTCTGCGGACGGTTGCTCCTGTTGGCTTTGGCTCTCGCTGGGCTGGGAATCCCCGAATATCGCCACTCGATAGGTCTCGCCAGCCGAGATCGTGCCTAAATCGAGTGCGTCCTGTGGCACCTCAATCCTGTATGAGTCGTCGTCTTTCTCTATTGAAGCCGTGAACAAACTCTCCAGTGGATCAGGGATTTCTACCATTAGACACCCGCTCCCGCTCTGTTGCCGGTGTTCGATATCGCTCTCGATGAGACAGCGAGAGCGTACGTTCGACGGAACGAAACATCACTCATAGTATCAGGCTTCGGCAGCCACGTATTGGTCTTCCCACTCGCGGCGGGCTTCGATTTCTCGCTGGCCGCGCTGAGTTACCTGGTAATAGTTCGTTCGGCGGTCGATCTGACCCTTTTCGAGCAGGCCCTTCTCGACGAGCGTGTCGAGGTTCGGGTAGAGCCGTCCGTGGTGGATCTCGCTCTCGTAGTACTGTTCGAGTTCGTCTTTGAGCGCCAATCCATGCGGTTCATCCTTGCCGGCTGCCACGTACAGCAGATCACGCTGGAAGCCAGTCAGATCGTACATATCCAATAGATGGTTATTCGAAGGCTAAAATATATCGATACCGAATAAGATCTGTTACTCGGCCTGACTCAGAGATCGTGGCATAGACGGTCTTGCGCTCGTTGTCGTCTGCTCGTCGTGCCGCATCCGCGAGCAGGTCCACGACTTCGCTATCGAGTGCGTCGTAGAAGTCCGTCGAGAGGCCTGGTCCACGGGTTGGAGTTGGTTCAGATTCGGTCCGGAATCCAGTCATCGGCACTTTCGAACCCGTCGAGCGCGTCTTGGTTCGGGTATGCTGCGACAATCTCTTCGAGTTCAGCAGCGATCTCGTTGGCGGGGCGGTCTTTGTCATGAACGATGACGATACCAGAATGATCGGCGGGTGTGAGGTCCGTCGCGTTGAAATCAAGAATGTTATTCGTCACAAGCACAGTCTCCGTTCGACGACAGTACGGGAGAATATCCTCGAAATCGTCTGCCCCTTCAAAGAGTGCGTCGAGAACGTATTCGGCCGTGATACCGTGAGAATCGAGCTCTGCCGCTAGTTATCGACCTTTGTACTTCCCCTCTACTTCATGCTTGAGGGACTTAAGCAAGATTCTCATAGAGTCAGTACCGTCCCTGTGTTACTGTATGATTTATTATCTCTCAAGTCGTATGGTGTTTGTCCTCTTGTAACACAGAGGTAAAGTCAAACTATGAGCAGCACAACAATCTCCCCAGACAGATCCGCCATTGCGGACCTTAGAGCAGCCGTCACCGGCGACGTGATTACCTCCGACGATGCAGGCTATGAGGAAGCGTGCAAGCTCTGGAACGGTGCCATCGACCGCCGTCCGGCTGTGTTCGTCCGTGCGGCATCGGCGGGGGATGTAGCGACGGCGATTGCGACCGCCCGCGAAAACGACCTCCCGCTGTCGGTTCGCGGCGGCGGGCACCACGTCACGGGCGTCGCGCTCGTCAATGATGGACTCGTGGTCGATCTGAGCGGGATGGACAAAGTCACAATTGATCCAGAGACTCGCACGGCTCAGGTCGGACCCGGCGCACGGGTGGCCGATGTTCTCAACCCTGCTCAAGAGCACGGTCTCTCGCCAGTTGTTGGGTCCGCAGCGCAAAACGGCGTGGCCGGGTCAACGCTGGCGGGCGGCATCGGCTGGCTCCGCCGGAAGGTTGGCCTGGGAGTCGACAACCTCCGGTCGGTCGAACTCGTGACCGTCGAGGGTGACATATTGACCGCTAGCGAGTCGGAAAATTCCGACCTGTTTTGGGCGATTCGTGGCGGTGGTGCGAACGTCGGCGTAGTCACGAGCTTTGAGATGGAACTCGTCGAAGCCGGTCCCGAGATGGCCATCACCCAGGTTATTTATCCGATCGAGGCTGCCAGCGAGGTTCTGCGGTCCTACCGAGCGTACGCCGAAGATGCACCCGACGAGGTAACTACGCTGATCGCGCTGATGCGGATTCCGCCACTCCCGATGGTCCCGCCAGAAGCTATTGGCACACCCGTCGTGATGGTTTACGGTGTCTATGCCGGCCCAATTGCGGAGGGCGAACAGGCGATGACACCATTAGGCGAACTCGGCGAGCCGATGATGGACATGAGCGGTCCACAGCCACTCGCCGCCGTCCACGAGGTCGCCCGCGAGCTGTTTCCTGATGCGCGTCGTTACTCCTGGCATTCGCTGTACGCAACCGAACTCGCCGACGAGACCATCGACGCGATGGTCGAAGCGCTGGTGAATTCCCCCTCTGAGGAAAGCGAACTTAGCATCTGGCACCTCGGCGGAGCGATTGCCGACGTTGACGGGGGCGCGACCGCATTCGGGTTCCGCGACGTTGCATTCATGCTGAGCGTCGGCGCCGCTTGGGAGGATCCCGAGCAAGACGAGGAATGCACCAACTGGGCACGCGAGGTTTGGGAGGGTCTTCGAGACGATTCAGCCACAGTCGAGGGGTTTTATCCTGGATTCCCCGGGGTCGTTGAGGGAGAGGAACGTGCCCAGATGGCCTATGGTGACAACTACGACCGCCTAACGGAAATCAAAGCCAAGTGCGACCCTGAGAATGTGTTCCACCACAACCTGAACATTAAACCCGCATCCTGAATATATAGTGGGTTTGGTGTGATCGATACGCGCCCTGTATCTCGCACGCTGCATCTCCCAACTGCTGGAGGATTCGTGCAAAACTACGAATTGCTCCGATAACCTCTAGATATTGTCAGTCGACCAAACAGTTTTGCACCGCCGCAAACCCGCAACCAATACATTGGCGAGCCATTATTTTCGATATATCTGTATGCGATTCATAGAAGTCTTTCGACGGCTGCTATCAACTCGTCTTCATCCGTCCACACGAACAGTCGCCCCTCCCGGTCAAGGGGGTCAAACCCATCGAGTTGGAGCGCGCTGTACGGCTCGTTACCATCGAATTCCTCATCAAGCGTCGATTGGTCATACTCACGCTTGAGAACGTGCGCTCGTTCGAAGTAGGGCTGATGAAGAAAGAACATCCCTTGCTCGACAAGGAATCCACTGCGGTTGTGTTCGGCAACGCCAACGAGATATGTCGCGTAGTCAGCGAGAATACGAAACTTCACCAGCGTATTCGACCACTCACCGCGAATGTCCACCATCAGGAACGCATATACATCGGAGCGACGGTTCAATCGATCTTTGACGAGCTGGAGCCGATGGATTTCCGGCATGCCGTAACTTCCGAGCACGAAATATGAACTCTCGTACTCGAACAGCGGCGTCAGTTCGGCAACCGCGTCAAGCGCTTGTTCGTATTCGTGCGGCGAGAGCGTGTCGAGGTGGGCGTACTCGGCAGCGCGGTCGGCGATATCCTCAACATCCGGCTCCGAATGATCGTCCATACGCTGTTTACGAAGCAACCGGTATTATATCCTGCTCACCAAATTAGCCACCAGTTCTACAACCAAATTGGTCGAGATAAACTATTAGTACCGGCAGGTCAAACGACTACCCATGAGTGAGACAGCATCGGCGGACGGTTTCGAGGGAGAGCAAGAGCGCGAGCGGTTGCACGTGGCCACGCAGGACACGCGGTTCGTCCTCCTTCAGAACATTCTCGGCCACCCGTCACAGCTCCCTTCGATGAGGGAACTCGCCTACGTCAATCCAAGCAAGAGTGAGGGAACGATTTACCAACATCTCGAACGGCTGGTTGAGGCGGGTATCGTCGAGACATACATGCTCCCATCGGACCAACGCAAACGCGACCTTCCGTACAAGTTCTATGGAGTGAGCGATGAAGGATGGGCGTTTCTCGATCGCCACGGCCTGTTGCGCGCCGAGGAAACGTTACGCGCGGTGTACGAGCGCGTCGAGAAAAACGAACAAATCAAACGCTTCGAGCGTGCGCCCCGGCCACAGGAGGAGACCGATGACTGACCGTCATTTCGAATCAGACGATATAGACGACCAGTCGAACGGCCATCAGCAGGCGGTCGAAGCCTGCCAGCACGCGGCTGACGCGCTTTCCAATGGCGACCTCTCCCGTGGCCGCTCGTTGCTCGATGAAGCCGCCCGCGCCGTCGAGCGCGCCCAGCACGACGATACAGAGCAATCCTACCGCGAGACCGCCTACGACTGCTACGACTGACCTTGTGATTTTCTTCCCGCGCTGGAGGACCGAGTTTTCGGTTTCATTCTCTGATACGGCCCAACAATTATCATTGCTGGTAGACAAGAGCGATGTATGGCTTCAGATCGGTACACTCATCGTTCATCTTCCCAGCGAGAGGAACGGAGAGCCACGGATCAGGCTGCCAACCATCCACCTCCCCACCGAGAGAGACGGAGGCCGCCAGAGCAGTACAACCAGCTATCTCCTCAGCATATGGAGCGCGAGAGTTTTCTGTCGCGTGCAAAGCGTAGAACCGGGTTCTGGCTCACCGCCATCGCTGGTATATTGGTCATTTTCGTACTGGTCGCTATAGTGTATGGGACCGCAGACGAGATAGGACTCATCAACGCAGACGTGTGGATGACGAATTTCGGGATGATTTGTGGATTAGTTGGAAGTTGGTGGCTCTATGGCCAATTCCTGAAAAAGAGATTCGGATATCCCTCCATCTTCCAGTAGCTATAGAGGTTAGCACTGATTTTCAGAGTTCGAAAATTACAGTTTCTCGACTTGTTGAAACCGCCGTGCAAGATACGCGCCCTGTATCTTGCACGTTCCACGCTCATTCTTATCCCGGCAGCCCTCCCACCCCACTGGAGCCGTGAGGTGTCCTCAGTGGCCCGTGATCTCTAGCCCAACAACGCCAGCAACGATGAGACCAATAAATCCGAATCGGGCGATGCTTGAGGTTTCGTCGAACAGAATAACGCCTAAGATGGCTGTTGAGGCGGCTCCGATTCCTGTCCAGACAGCATAGGCAGTTCCAATCGGCAGTGATTGAACGGCTTTCGCTAGCAACACGAAACTAATGGCCATTGAGATCACGGTAGCGACGCTGGGAACGAGCTTCGTGAATCCATCTGAGAATTCAAGGCCGAGCGCCCAGCCGGTTTCAAAAACTGCCGCGACGATGAGGTACAGCCACGCAGAGACCATCTAGAAAGCAAGCAAATCCGGACGTATAGTGGTTGCTGAATCAGATTCGTCGGTTGAACTATAATACTCAACTAACCCCTACAAACAGGCACTCCTCCGCTTGTAGGGTTGCCTGAGAGATAGCGACAGCAGCTAGATGCGAGATACAAACTCTGCATCGGTCACGTCATTACTGACAGGAAATGTGCAGATCGGACGCGTCTATACAAGATACAAAACGCGTATCTTGCATGTCGACTGCGTTCATACTTATCCTGCCAGCCCCCAGGCGGGGGTACCCTCACCGAGTCTCCGATTCTTTTACCATGTCAATACGGTTCGTTCGTCGGAGCCACTGGTAAACGAGCGCGTCCTCAATAAGCCCGAGCGCGACGTTTACAGCCGCTCCGATGACGCCAACTCCGACAATTAACCAGATTACCTCAGTCTCGCAAGTCGTCGAGCGAGTTCGAGCGCGACGATCCCGAGCAAAACTCCGAGTATGAGGACAAGAAATGCCACGAACGAACGCTGCGGACAGCCGACGACAATTTGTCGAAGGGCGCGCTTGACTTCGGTAAAGTCAGCCCTTCACAACCGCTTATCTCTCCGATTCGGAATCGATGGCGGTCTCAAGCGCAGTGAGTCGTTCTTCGGGCGTCGGATGGGTTGATGTGGCATACTCGACACGGGGCATGAGACGCGCGATCCAGCTCTCGTTTCGGTCGGCATCGTAGCGCCGCAGGAGTTTCCGTCGTCCTTCGATGTTTTTGTCTGCATTGAGACGGTAGCGGTCCGCCTTGTACTCGGCAGGCCGTGAGAATGCCTTGAGGTAGACCAGCCACCCTGTCAGGACGCCCGCGACGACGATACCGACTGTGGGCCATGCACCCCACCCGAGATACACCCAGAGTACCGATCCGGTGGCGAAAACCCCAGCAAACAGCGTCATGCAGAACACTGTTCCAATGAGCGAGTCGTGATGGGCGTGATGAGCGCGTTCATGTGTGATCAAGGCGGAGAGTTCGTCGTCATCGAGCGTTTCGACAGCGGAATCGCTCAACGTGATCGTCTGCCGACCGGCGGCACCGGTGGCTAGGCCAGTAATGTCCTCCCCAGTCGGATCCGGTCGGAGATACACATGAATGTCATCGGCTTTGGCACCGAGCCGCTCAGTCATGGTGGTATCCGCGCGCGAGTGCCTGCGAAACCATGCCGCCACCGGCGGGTACTGTGTTCCGGCGACGATTCCGATAACCCACAGCACGGCGGCCGCAAGGCCCAGTGTAGCGATTGAGGTGGTGGCCGCCTTCCAGGCTCCAAAACTAACGGCAAGGACCGTGAGGAGGATAGTGATTTGCAGACCATTGCGAGCCACCCGTTGATGAAGTGGAAGCGGCTCCAAGCCCTGGATTCTCGCGAACGACGGCGTCACGGCAAGATAGATAGCACTAGTATAGAGGACAAGCGGTAAGATACTTGTCAGGATCAGGACTAGTGAGTTGCCGAGCCTCGCTAACAAAACCGGGAGGGTGACTCCGAAGGAACCAGTGCCGAGAGCGGTGTTGCCCAGTAGGATGTCGACTATGAGTACCAGCAGCATGCACATCACCCCAATAATCATTTCAACGACGAATAGTGCGCTGAGACGCTCCCGTCGCTTCGAGACGGTGAGATCACAATTCATGATGGCGCGAGCGAGCCACCTTCCACCTACATATAGTGTTGCCGCGGCGGCGATGACTATGAGTACCTCGATAAGGCCAGCGATTACCAGGGCTCGCATGACTTACTCTTCGTCAGCACTCGAAGAACGTATTTCCTTCCCTCGTACTTCATCATCGAATCATTGACACTTCCCGAGAGGGGGTTCAGTGTAGTTATAGGGAACTCCTCCGCACATAAAAACTAAGTTAGGTTAACATCTCACAGGCAGTGACTCTATGAGAATCCTGCTGACCGAATAAACCACCGCTATCGCTATAACTGTTCGGAAGACTGTCTTTGTTCACGTCTAAATACAGCAAAACCGTCAGCAAGCAGCTGAATTTGCCACTACCCCAGTGGTTCGGGAGACATCTTTACTGCAGTAGTGGTCGCTGATTGTATCTCCCCATCCACTAATGAGAGACGCTTAAACGGCGTTCCTCATGGGTTCACCTTGTTGGATCGTTTCCTCCTTTCTGGTGCGCGTTTTCGTGATCACTATGACTTCCGAGTCGCGTTGCTCTGGAGTGAATGCGTGGAGCGGAACGTCATCCGTACGGGCTTGCAGCCCGGCTGACCCCTGGTCAGCCGGGCTGCGATCCCAGTTCTCCGATTCCTTCGCATGTGAGGTCCGTCACTGCCCCGCGCTTCGAGCGCGGTCTAGTTATCGACCTTTGCACTCCCTCTCATGCTTCACGCCTGAGGGACTTAAGCAGGATTCTCATAGAGTTACTGCCCAAACCGAGGTATGAGTTTGATTGCTAATCCCTGTACCTAATCGCCAGAGATGAGACTTTTCGCGGCCAATATCACGACGCCAAACAGTGAGATGAGGAAAAGAAATCCGAGTGCCATGATCTGTGCGACACCAGCCGCCAGTTGGCCGATCCAGTTGCCCTGATTCGCAGATCTCTGAGCACCATATCCGGTCCCACTGTAACTCGCGTTCGATGCCGATAGTGAGCTAATGTTTCCCCCGGAGCCGACCTTCTTCGGGTTGGTGAGACCGCTACCGCTCTTACACTGCTTGCTGAAGCTCACTCCCTCTCCGACCTGAGCACCGTTGATGTCGTCCGGGCCGGAATTTGGCAGTTGGATACAAGTGCCTTGAATACGCGACTGTGGCCGGTTTTGAATGTTCGTCACGCCGGCCGAGGAACTTCCATCGATGAGAGATTGATTGACGAGGATATTCGTCGCTGCTGGAGCTGACGGTGGCCTGCCAGTTATCACCGGCCGGTCGAGGTGGTTCGTGATGTGGCAGTTGCGAATGATTCCTGGGCCACTCTCCGATTCCCACTCGAAGAGCGACGCTCCACTTCGCATCGAGTTCGCCACGACCTTGATGTTGAGAAACTGAACCGGGTCAGTCTGGTTGCCATATTTCGCGTCGACGCGCACAGCGTACACGCCCTGATGACCGATATTGTACGGGCCTTTGTCTGACCACTGACGGTCGTCAAGCAGCATCGACGCTCCGTCAACGACCGACCCACCACCGATTCGTGTCTGTGCGTTGAAGTTGTTCAGGAAGGTCCCACCACGAACCTCGACACGGCCGGTCGTGCGCCCGCCGTAGATACCGTTCGACCAGCCTCGAAGAGTGGGATTGACCAACTGAATCGTCCCTTCGGTGCTCTGGCCAACCCAAACTCCCATCGGCGCTCCGAGGCGGTTTTCGGGGGCGGACTCAGGCTTGTCAGGATCATCGTGCGTGCCGGCGGCCGTCCCGCCGACGGCCGTGAGATTCGTCACGCGAACGACTGCATCCGAGGCCCGCGCAATAGGCGAAAACATCGAATCGACACTACTGTTCGTGCCCGTGGGGCCGACGTTCGATTTCGCCGGCGCGTATCCTTTGATCGTGATGTTGTCGGCACGAATCACGCCTTCGGACTGGATGCTGAGTTCCTGGACTGCACCCTCGGCGCTCTGATCGATAACGATATTCCGGACGAGACTGCCGCCCGGCAACACGAGCGTGAGGCTCTTCATCTCCTCTCCAGCTGGAATTACAAACGAACTTCCGTTGCCGATGATTTCGACCGGGCCCTCAGGTATCGCCGTCACATGCTCCGAGAGAGCAAACGTGCCATCACTCGGGAATGTAATCCGTGCGTTCGACATCCCCGACAGCGCCGCCCCGAAATCGCCGTTGATAGGCGTCCCGCCAGTCGGGTCGAGACCGAGATCATCAACGGCGCTGACCGTGCGCTGCATTTGCGGACGCTGCTGCTGAAAGCGACGCTCGACGTCGGCCATCGCCGCCCGGCCTTCGAGTGAGACACGTTCCACTGACGCGGTCGGCGGGTCCGGCCCATCCAGTCCGCTCTCGTCACCGAACGTCCGCGACTCGGCCATGGCAGGCATTGCTGCCGTCGCCGCGCAGCCACCGCATCCGGCGAGAAATTGCCGACGCGAAAGCTGAATATCAGCGTCAGACATCGCTTAGATCCGTTTGCGGATAGCGAAGATCGCCCAAATCAGTCCTGCGAGAATACCGATCAGTACGACGAGGAGTATGATGTCGGTGAGACTCAGCGATCCCCCTGAACCACTCTTCGCCGCTTGTGACCCGGAGCTATTCGCATTCGTGTTTGCACTCGTCTCTCTGGTCGTCGTCATCGGTGTCAGCGGCGCGCCTTCGTCGACGATTCGTATCTGTTGGGTGTGATCGCCGACTTTAATCACGTATTCACCCGCCGCATCGTACGAGTGGGTGAACGTCACTGTGCGGCTTTCCTGGGCGAATAACGCTACCTGCTGGGTCTCGACGGATTCGCCCACGGTAGCAAGTGCGAGTTCACCGTCAAGGCGCGAATCGCGGGGGTTGGTGATTCGTGCCGTGACGGTCACTTCATCGCCGACGTGTGCCGTTCGGTTGCTCACTGAGAGGGTTGTGATCTTGAACAGCGTCGTGGTATCAACCGGTGTCGCAGTCGATGTCTCCTCGCTCTCAGTGACACTCTCAGTATCTTCGACCGTGACACCGGCTGTGTCGTTGACGATGACCGACTGGTTGCCCGTCCAGTTTTCGTAGGCTGTGTCCTGGAATCCATCGCTGGCGATGTAGTCGTAGCGCTGGTTTCCATTTGTGTCGCGGTAGGGCACGGCGACAAGTGTCTGATCCTCTTCAGCGGCTCCGTCGAGCAGCGGGACGCTCACGCCCTTGTGCTGGCCGACTTCGAGATACGACGAGACGCCGACAGCGCTTTCGAGCGGAGCACTCTCCGACGAGAGATAGCTCTTGTTGTGGATAACGAGGAACCCGCTGTCAGGCAGTCGGGCTCTCTCGACCGTCAGCGAATCGCCCTGTAGCGTCTGGCTGCGAACGGTCACCGACGCCTGCTCGCGGATCTCGGTTGGCACCGTGATACCAGCCGAGTCAGTAATCGGGCTTCCGTCGCTGGCGTAGGCCGTGTCGTTCGCACCGACCGATGCGACAAAATCCATTCGCTTGTTTCCATCCGTATCCCGATGGACCATCGCCGTGAGCGGGCCCGAAGCGTTGAGCCGTGAGCGATTCAAGCCGGGATAATTGCCCGGCGGTGCGTTCGAAATGTCGATTGTGACGCTCGAGTAGTTGCCCGGTTTGAGATATTTCGAGGTGGCGATGACTGAGGACTCAGCCGACGCTCCACCGGTCGTGTAGCCGCTGCTGTGGATGACAATAAATCCACCCTTGGGAAGCGTCGCACCCTCAACAGTCACGTTCGTCCCGTTCGATGTCTGGTTCGCGAACGTAACCGTGGCGTTCGTCACGTTAGTGCTTTGGCCGGCGGCGACATCGACGGGCGAGAGGTCTGTAGGCACTCCGATGGGGCCAGCTGAAACAGTTGCGAAGAGCACCCCGATAAGAGCGAGAACGCCGAGACCGAGTAGCACGCGGCGTATTGCAGTGTGGCCGCGGCGGTACATTTCACACATCCTCGTTCCGAGAACAGCTCTCCTCGTTCACGTCACCATCCGAAGCAGACTCTGCCCCAATCTCGCTTTCGAGGGTTTCGATTTCAGCCCGGAGATGAGAGGTCCATTCAGTGAGTTGGGCATCAAGGTACTCTTTCATCTCCTCGACCGGCGCGGGGTGGTACACGTACCCCTGTCCTCCGTTTTCGAGGGTTTGACGCTCGCGTTTGGCGAGGCTGACCTCGTGGAGTCCTCGGAGCGACCGGGCGACATAGCGCCGGTGCTGATCAAGCAGATCTGCAAGCTGGTCAGTAGAGCTGTGTGGCTGTTCTATGAGAGCGAAATACGCGCGAATCTCGCCTTGCTTGAGATCGAAGATTGCCCGTACGACCTCTTGTGAAGTCTTGTTAGGCTGTGCAAACAGTTGACTCAGATCGGGATGGAAGTCTGCTAGCGAGGCCGAGTCGGCTTTGGTATCAGCCATATCTCCCTCTTTCTGCCAATGCAGGATGTGAACTGTGCGTTGTATATTTTGATATTCATTTAAAACTGTCATATCAGGCCCCCAATGATCAGGAATATATGTAGTTCAAAACACACTCGAATAGATTTTATCCTGTAATGGGAGAGAGGGAGAACATCGACACCGCAACCGGAGGACGGTGTTCGAAGAAACAACTATGTTAAACGAAAACTCGCGCGAGCACGTCGAACTGTTCGTCGAGAAGGCAAAAGAGCGGTACCCACGCCTCGCAGCACTCGTCGCCCGCCTCGCTGCAGTGTATCACCGCACACCGGTTGATGCTGACCGTGAAGCAACGCTCCGTCGATACGTGCGCGTGCCCGGACTCGTGGTGATCGGTCTGTCGATGTTGGCAGTGCCGGCTGCGGCCCAACTCGATCAGGTCGGCCAAGCGCTCTGTAACAACGGCATCGGTCAGATTCTCTCGATCGTGTTTGCCGCTGCTACCCTCTATTTCCTCTTCAAAGCCATCTTCAGAGGAATGTCCGGGCTAGACAAGAAGGGATCGAAGAAGCCCCAAACTCAGCAGGAAGGTGACAACCAGTTACTGGGAGCACTCTATTCGGGTGCAGCCGCGTTCGCCCCGCCAATCTTTGCTGCCATCCTCGAAATCATCGGTGTCAGCACGATCTCGTGTTTCGATTTCAACGTCGGCGTGTTCGGAATGGTCATGCCACTGCCAGCCAGCGGCACGCCGCTCGATCCGGTGATCGCTGCTGTCAGCCCGATGGGAGCGCAGGGTCTCTCGTTCGCTGCGCTCGCTGCCGTCGGCTACATCCGCGCCTAACCAACCCGCTCTCTCACCAATCCAGATGTTTGAGTCAGACTCGCGTCGGTCGGCAGTGCAGGTATCCACCCTTCTCGTAGTGCTCTGTATCGTTCTCGGTGTTGCCGGCGGTGTAGTGTTCGTTGACCCGGTGAGCGCACAGGCCGGGAACACAACGAACACGACGAATACCACATCCACTCCCACTCCCGGCGAGCAACTGAGTCGGCTCAATGGGTCGAATACTACAGGGGAAGGTGGAAACCAGACAACGCCGCTTGATGCGTCGAATCAACGTAACCAGACCTCATTCGGCGTTGGCGGGGCGAATCGTGGGGTGGCTGGTGGCAACACCAGTACAAGCGTTTCTGGAAACGGGAGCAGCAGCGGCGGGGGCGGTGGGAAATGCGGTGTGACGAATCCCGGTGCGTGCATTCCCAGTCCCGGTGAAACACTCAGGGAGTTCGTGAATTTCATTGAAAATTCGGTCACGAAGAATGTGCAGAAAGTGGTTGGCGGGTTCAATGATATTTTCGTCGGCATCCCCGCTCCGGGAGACGTCGGCGATCCGAGTACGTGGGCGAGCCCGGAGAATGGCTGGTGGCCGGACATCTACGAAACGTACTACATCTTCATGACGTTCGCTGCGGCCGCTCTTCTGCCTGCGATCATGATTGCGATGGATCGAGCCGATCCCTACCGTCGCGAGAAAGAGTTGAAACGCCTAGCTGGTCACGGCGTGATGATCCTCCTCGGAGCGTTGCTCGTCATGCCGGCTTCGCTTCACCTCTTCGACGCGGTTTCCACATCACTTGCCCCATCGGCGGGTGAGTTCCTTGACTCGGCAGCCGGTTCTGGGAAGCTCAGTATCGGTGTCATTCTCACTGGCGCGCTATCACTTACACAGTCAACGCTCGTCCTCGTCGGTCTCGCAGTCATCGTCATGATCTACGTAGCGATTCATATCCTCGCGGCATTCTGGCCGATCTTTTGGGTCGCCCGTCTTGCACCAGTCTCCTCGATCGAATGGGTTGGTAACGCCGGCATCGCGAGCTTCTATGGGTTGTGTTTCCTGCGCGTATTGCAGTCGGGGATGCTACGGTTCCTCTTCGGTCTCTCGTGGGACCCTATTGAAGCTGGCATCGCAACGGCATTCGGATCGGTCCTGCTCACCATCGTCGGCCTTGTTTTCGTCTTCATCATCTTCCCGAAGGCGTTCGCTCGAAAAGGCGTCCCGGCGTCAGCGATGGTTTCGGGCGGGTCGCAGGCGATGAAGAAAGCGCCCGAGCGCTACGAGAACTCTCGTGAACGCATTGGCAATGTCCAACAGCGACTAGAGGGCATCCGTGGGGATGGCAGCGGGAATTCCACCAGAGGCAGTACGACCAGCGAGAGTTCGACACAGGTTGGATCAGTCGGTTCGACAGCGGCATCGAACAATCATCACGGTGGGTCTGTTCGGCGCGTTGGCGAGGTAACGAGCGATAAACTCCGCGGTGGCGTCGATGCATCACAGGTTGAGCGCCGCCGCCACGACATCCACGACCAGTTGGATTAATCACAGCTTATCACACCAATGAGTAAGGCAATCCAGAACTCAGACGACGAAGAAACGAATCGGAGTCCGGCACAGATCATCCCGCGCCACGTCGATACCGCGATGAAGGTCAACGGGTATCCCGTGAAGAAATTCGTTATCGGGTTCCTTCCGGCGGGGATCTGTGCGCTCGCGGGCGTTCTCACGGTGCTCATGAGTGGCCCTGCACTGCTCGCGGGGGTGTTCGTGTTGGTGTTCGCGCCGGTAGCACTCGTTCTCGGCGGCTGGGTCGTCATCAAGTCGAACTGGCATACGCCACCGCGTGAGCGCTTGCGAAACTGGCGGCGCTACCGCCGACTTCGGCGGTCGATGCTATGGAATCATTCCGAGACGGTTGCTCACGACCTCGCTGGCCTTGCTGAGATCTACGATGACGGGACAGCCCGGATGACTGACGGTCGTGTCGTCGGGCTGGCTGACATCAGCGGGCGGGCAACCGACCGAATGACTGAGTTTGACGCGAACGAGATCGTGAACCAACTCGGTGGACAGTTCGACGAGACGATCAAGAACTTCGGGTTTCGGTTTTACACGACCACGCTGCATACGTCGGATACGGACGCGCTCACGAAATCGTACCACGAGGCCGCACGGAGTGAGCGCCTTGAGGATCGTGTGTGGACATACGTGCGCGCGATCTGTCGGTCACTCGCGCAGTGGCGAAGCACCACTGACGATCCTGCATGGGACGCACCCGACCGTCGGCATTACATTGTCGTCGAGGCGACAGATGACGACGCCCGTTCACTACCTTCGCCGTCGATACGCGCTCGGCTGAATCCGTTTCACTCATCGGAGGATGTGACCGAACGGCAGCGCCGTCGGGCTGCTAAGCGTGAATTGCTCTCGCGGCTCTCGAATGTTGAGGGGGCTATCAGTAACGTCGAGGGACTCTCGGCCGAGCGTATCTCGCCGGACGAACATGCACAGATACTCCTTGACTATTGGACCGGCGAGAATCACGCTCCCGACGACGAACTCGAACACGCCTTCCGCCGTGAGCATACCGGACCGACCGTCTGGCCGCCTGCACGAACCCAGAGCACACCGGATAGTGACGTTCCCATGCCAGGGGATGAGCGCGAGGACGCTGCCGGTGTGACTCAAGGTGAAGACGGAGACTCAGACAACGATCAAGAGGGCGAAACAATGCGTGCTCCGGGCAACCGAACGGCCCGCGAGCGCCTGTTTGGACTATTCGACGGGGTTGCCAGCAGCGACGAAGCGAGCGGTGCTGACCATGTGGGACTATCATCTGAGGACGAGACGCCAGCCCAGCGGTTGCTCGCTCCCGGTATCTACGACGTGACCCGCGATTACGTGCGCGTCGGTGACCAACTCTGTCGTACCTACTGGATCAGTGAGTGGCCGGATGAACCCGATTCGCTGTATTGGAAACCCATCTACACGCTGTTCGGCGCTGAACTGGATGGGGGCGACCTCAATCCCGAGACGGACATTCCAGTCGATCTGGACGTGTCTATCCACGTCGAACCAGAGGACCGAGACGCCGTAATGAAAGAACTCTCGAAACAGTGGGGATCAATCGGTGCCGAAGGCGTCCAGCGTTCCGAGGGTGGGGGCGATGTGACCGCTATCGGTGTCGATTCCGATCAGGACATCTACACTCAGATGTACGAACTGCTGCGAACGACGAACGTTCAGCCGTGGCGCGTCAGCGCCTACGTGACTGTTCGTGCCGGACAGAAGCAGGCTATCGAGCAGTTCGAAGACACGCTCCGCGACTACGCCTCGCTAGATGCTGCGAAACAGGACGCACTCCGCGTGCGCTCTGAGCAGATTACCGATATGCTCGAAGCCGCGCCAACGAACTGCTATCCCGTCATGGCCGGCGACCTCCACCATGCGGCCTTCGAGTCAGGGTCGCCAACCGGCCGAAACGCCTTCGCACAGATCGGCCGGCGCGATCTCAAAACTCAGTGGATGCTCGGCGACGGCGTGGCAGCCCTGTTCCCGCCCTGTTCCGATACCATCCAAGAAGAGGAAGGCATCGAATGGGGGCGTAACGAGCAAGACGGACAGGTCATCAAGGCGAACCCGTTCGAGCGGGGTCTCGCTCCGCACATCATCACTATCGGGACCTCTCGGTCAGGGAAATCCTACTCGGCACAGAAAGCGTGTCAGCGCTGGTATTCCGAGGGTAAAGACCGAACGCTCATCGTCCTCGACACGCAGGGTGAGTTCGATGGACTGACGAAGGCGCTGAATGGCAAGCACATCGTGCTCGGTGGACGGGATGCGGTCAACCCGTTCCATACCGAAGCCCCGCCGGAACACGCGGGCCACACGGGCGGACAGATGAGTCCGTTCACGATGAAGGCCGACAGCATTGTACAGTTCATCAAGGCGCTTGTCCGCACGCAAGGGTACGACCCGTCGATCTTTCACAACACGATTGAACAACTCGTGCGTCGGACGTTGATCGAGGCGGGAGCCGACCCGCGAGACCCCTCATCACTCGCCGATGCGGACGCGACCATGCGCGATTTCATCGAACTGTCCGAGAAAGTGATGGACGAGCCGAGTTCGCTCACTCTCGGCACTCACGACAAAGAACTCGGCAAGAAAGCTGAGAAGATCGCCGAGTTGCGTGACGCGCTCGGCGGGTTCATGGAGGGCCAGAAATACGAGTATCTGCTCGATGAGGACGCGACCGGCCTCATGGACGATGACGTAGACATGGCCTACTTGGACCTCCGACAGTTTCGGGATTCGAGTTCGGCAGAGAAGTCGGCCATGTTCCGGCTCATGCTCGATCAGGTCAACCAGAAGGTCAAGCGCACGTCCGGAGAGACGATTTTCCTGATCGACGAGGCGCACTTCTTGCTTCACTCCGAGGAGATGGTGAACTGGTTGCAGAAAGCTGCCCGTGAGTGGGCACGCTACGATGCTTGCCTCTGGTTTTGCTCGCAATCGCCGCGCGAGTTCATCGCTCAGACCACGGGCGATGATGGCGAGAACAAACGCCGGACGATCTACGAGCAGTGTTCGACGGTGCAGTTCTTCCGCACACGAGGTCTCGATACTGATGACGAGGAAGACGACATCCTACCGAAGTTCGGGCTGAACGAGAGACAGGTGAAGCACGTCAAGAAGGGGATGCACCCGGGCAAGGAAGGCGACTACTCCCAAGCACTCATCCAGTTTGACGACCGGCCTGAAAGTTGGTTCCCGCTTCATATTGAAGCATCACCGGTCGAGGATGCTATCTGTACGTACACGCCGCGCGAAGACGGTGACTTCGCGGCGTACATGGAGGCACAATGCGGTATCGAGCCGCCGGAGGAGAGTGGTTATACGCCGCCAGCAACTGCTGTTCCAGTTGTTCCCGACCCAGCAGAGGATGATGAGGAGTCATCACCAGTGGCTACAACCACTCCAACGGCGACCGCGGACGGTGGGACGCTGACTGGCCCAGTCGGCAACAGCACGAACGAGAGCGGTATCGATGCCCGGCGAGCCACCGATACGGACGCGGCCCATGATTTGCTCACCGTGGACCCGAGTACTCTCGGCGAGCGCTCTGGGTCAACTAACCATAGCAGAACAAGCGTTGAGCAGACAGAAGCCGCATCGCATGACGACAACGCTGACGGCAACAATGCGCCCGACGCCGGCAACGGTACTGACTCTGAAACCTACGAAGGATCGGACTGGGTGGATGATGCTGCTCTGTACGATGTACACGCTGAATCTGAGCGAGAGGACAAAGATATGGCGCCCACGGGAACCACGACGGCTGCCACTCCTGCTTCGACGCCCAACGCTACCGAATCAGCGGAGACGAGTGACGCAAGGACACGAGAAGGACTAGACACAGAGACGGAGAGCGAGCAGGACCCAAGTTCTGATGAATCCGCGAGTGACGGCGGTTTGAGCGAGAGTTGTGAGGAAGAAGATGCGGCTGTTGAAGAACCGAACCGGGAAACCGAGGTGAGTCGGCGAGGGCTACTGAGCCGGTTCAGAGGCAGCATTAGTTCTGCTTTCGATCATCCGGCTACCGAAAAATCCCAGCTAGACGTCACTGACATCGGTATCGTGGATGCAGAGAAAGCCACGGTGCTACGCGAAGCAGGCTTCGAGACGGTCACAGAGGTCTATACGGCTGAATCGACCGCACTCACAACAGTCGAGGATATCGACGAGACGAATGCTACCTACATTCAGGACGGGGCCGAGCAAGCGCTGGAGGCTTCGGCTGTGTCTATGCCTGCCGATGCTGGTAAGGTCCACACGGAGGACGCTCACGGTTCTGAAACCAACGGGACCAGTGAGCAGTCAGTCGAGGAAGCACAACCTCCGGATGTTTCCGACGGCGATGAGAGCGCCGATGCAGCCGAGCAAACGTCCGAGAGCACCGACAACCAGCCTGTGCTCACGGATCTTCAGCAGGTCGGCGACAACCGGGCCGATGAAATCCACAGGGCGGGCCTCAAGACTGTCCAGGACGTGGCGACAGCCGATCAGAACGCGCTGACCAATGTCGAAGGTATCGGCGAGGCACGGGCCGAGACGATTGCCGAGAGTGCGAATACTCTGATCAGCGACCAATCGGATGGCGGGGTAGCCGATGCTGGAGGTGATGGGTGAGATGAGCGACAGCGACATCGGTGATCCTACTAGTTACGCCGGAGGTGCCGATACTGGCGGTCTCGGAAAATCCTATTCGGCCGCGGACTACGCAGCCAGTGAAATCACACCAGAAATGGCCGCAGAGCTTGCTCCACCGAACGACGTAGAGCAGGCCATCTCCGTGCGGCCTCATCGTGATAACGGTGGGATCGAAGCGATGATCGAAGTCCTGGAATCGCTGCACACGGTCGAAACCACTCGAAAGGGCCTCCGCCGCCGCACGGTCAACGTCTCTCCCGCCCACGCAGCCGAGATACGGTACACCGCCGACGAGAGCGGCGAAAGATCACTGTCTCTTCAGTACGTTCCAGGCAGTCAATCGCTCGCCGGAACCTTCGAGGGGCAGCTGCAGACGCGCTACGATGAATCGTTATTTGACCGGGCCAATCCTGCGCTCTTGCCGGTCAAACAAACCACTGCTGCCGACGAATCCAGTGGTGCCAACGGAGAATCCGCCTATATCTCAGGCGCAACACTCGCGCTTCGCAAATACACGCTCTTCCCGATCAAGAATGTTTCATTGCCGGGCTTTCGTTCCGACCCGACCGGTGCGATTATGCAGGAGATGGTCGACTCACAGGATGATGTAGCGCCAGACGCGGATGTCGTGGTCCAAATCATGTTTCGACCCGAAGATCGCGGGTGGCGACAGGGCGTGTCCGGCGGTCATGGGCTTACTGACGGAGATGACCCGAATATCACTGGTGAGCTATCCCTTCAAGAGCTCTCGTTCAACCTCCGACAGCCGACTATCAAGAAAGAGCGGATGACGTTCACCAAGGAGAGAGTTGAGTATCCTGCCTCGAAGGTAGACAAGAAAATCGCCAATCTTCTCGAGGAGCAGCAGGGCGAGAAAGGCTGGCATCTGTGCTTGCGTGTGTTCGCGCTCTCGGAAGACCCCGAGGTAGCGAAACGGCGTGCATCCAAGACCGCCGGGATGTTCGAGAACTTCTACGAAGCCAATAGCGAGCAAACATTTGTCCCTCAGCCAATCAACCAGCGCGACCTCACTGACGAGTACGCTGACGCGGCCGCACGAGAATTCGAGGAGACAGGTATCGTCAAAGCACAGGGCGAGGTCGCCGGTCTCGTGAACATCCCCGAAGCGAAGGACATTGCCACGAACAAGATGCGGTGGTCGCTCACGAAACCCGGCGACGGTGTGCCACCGAAAACCCCGCGCTTCCCGTTCGATGATTACGGAGTCGCCAGTGCGAGCGACCACCTCAAACAGACAACGATCTTCGACGCTAGCAATCCGGGCGACCCGTTTTACTTTGGATGGGGGGCAAAGCACGGCACTGAGGCTGGCATCTTTTCAAAATTCTTGGATGCACACATGTTTATCGCCGGCCGCACTCGATACGGGAAAACAGTCCTCACCGAGCATTTCTGCTCACAGGTATTCGAGCGCGGCGAGGGCGGTCTCGTCATTGATCCGAAAGGCGATGACGCGGATGATTTCATTCGAGAATGGCCTGATCACCGCGATGAAGACGATCTGATTGTGATGGACCTCGGGCTGAATCCCGAGGATGAACCCTACGAGAACATTCCTCGGTTCAACTTTATGGAGATACCGCCGGGGTATGACCCTGACTCGCGGTTCGCGTCAACGATGATCGAAGCTCTCGCCGACGATATCGCCGCGATGGTTGCTCAGTCCGGTGGCTCCGAAAAGTACCTCGGCGCTCTCATGAAGCGCGTAACCAAGACCGTCTCGAGAGGATTGCTACGCTCCGGCCGTGGGGTGAGCCTACTCGATCTTGCCTGCGCGTGTTCATCGCAGACTGGGCTCTCTGAGTTCTCGCGCTGGATGGACGACGAGCGCATTACGTTCATCCGAGAGACCGCCCACCGCTTCGAGGAAAAGGAGGATGCGGACCTCGAACCGCTCGCCGGCCGGATGGACGAGTGGATTCATAACGACGCCATCCGCGACCTCATTTCCGCACGTGACCCGTCGTTTTCGATTCACGAGGCTGTTGAGGAGGGGAAGGTCATCGTGCTCCGGTTCGCTAAAGGAGCAGGCGAAACCGAGCGCCGACTGCTCACCACAGCACTCATTCGGCGAACATACGCCTCGAAGCGTGTCTGTGATAACGATAGTCCGTTCTATCTGGTTTGTGACGAATTCGACAAGATAGCTACTGAGGAATCCAATCTCCATACGATTCTCTCAGAAGCGGGCGGCCACAACTATCGCTGCGTGATGGCCTGTCAGGCTCCCGGCAACCAGCTTCCTGGCCGGCTGAAAAACACCGTTGGCAACCAGTGTGATACGTTCCTCACGTTCAATCCAGGCACGAAAAACGCTGATTTCGTTGCCGAACATCACTCGGTTGAGGCGGAGACACTTCGGGAGATGCCTCGATACAAATGCTACCTCCGTACCCATACCTCGACCGACGACAACACCCACTCGTATCTGGTCAACGCTTTCGAGCCGATTGAAGAAGTGCGTGAGAGTGTGACCGGTGAGACGGGTATGAGCGACGAGGAAGTCGAAGCGCTCAAGCTCCAGTCGATGGAGCGCTACGGCGAACCCATCGAGTCAGCAGAGGAACAGCAGCAAGAATCAGCATTCTACGAGGGCGGGGCAGTCACACCGGGTGAAGGTGGCCCGACATCGCTGAATATGGACGACAAGGAGGTGCGAAATCTTGCCCTGAAAGCCGTCTTCGACGAGAGTATTCGGCAGGGCGACCCCGGTGGGTTCGTCGCGGTCGAGGAGTGTGTCGAGCGGCTGCAGCGGTATCTGCCCGAAGGAGAGACGATCAACGACGCGGGCCGAGCGTGGCGCAACGTCCTTCAGGAAGTCCCCGATGCATACCTCGATAACCGTGAGGTAGACGACCAGATGGAGGTCAGAGCTACCGACCGCGGATTCATGAACGTTGGCGCGTCGGAGAACGATGGGAAAGCCGAGCACTGGGCACCGATGGCGAATGCCTACATTCCGTTCACGCAACTCGGCTTCGTGATGGATATCCCGGCTCAGACAGGCGATGAAATGCCCGACGGTCTCGCAAAGCTCGATGATGCTCTTCAGATCGAGGACATTGACGACCCGGCGAAGATCGCCGACCGAGTGAACGACTACCGGGAATCCAACGAGTTGCTAACCCGTCTCGCTGGAACGAAAACAGCGTATATCGAGTCGGAACACACGACCGGCGCAACCCAGCCCTCCCAGACCATTCGGAATCTAGTGCAGGCGCACAACCGAGGCCATCGCTGCCTGTTCTTCGCCCGCGAAAGCGTTGCCGAGCAGGTCTATAATACGGTAGCGCACGAGCCGATGTGCTGCCGGAGTAACCACCCGGAAAGCGACGAGAAGCGATTCTATACGAGCACGACGACGCTACGAATCGACGGCGAGGAAATGACGCGCCCCGGCGAGGCCGAGAACGTCTGGGTCCACGACACGGAGACTGGTCAGTACATCCTGCGTGACCGAGCGGGGACGGTTCACGCGCGCTTCGACACGCCAGCGGACATCTTTACTGATGCGAGCGCGTATCCTGACGGTGGCAACCGCAACATCAAGCCACCAGTCATCCCCGAGTACGAAATCGGCGGGGAGGACGTAACGAAGATCGAGTGGGACATCATTGTGGTTCCCGAGCCAGAGCGCGACGAGGAAGGCAACGAGAGCACGCTTACGCCGGCCGACCTCAAACTCTACCGAGAGGGGGCGAAGAACATTCCGCTCATTGATCTCACTGAAGACGTTACAGAAGGTGAAAACATCGAACCGAGCGGTGGCAAGCAAGGATCATCAACCAACTCAGAAACCGATGAGATGCCCGGACAAGGCAGAGACGATGATGCAGTCGAATCTACCTCCGAGCAACATGAAGACGAAGGGGATTATCTTGAGGATGCTCTCTCTGGCGTCTTCAACTGATCTGATTATGGGTTAGCGGAAGTCGTCGGAGTTCTCACATCCTAGGTTGGCGACTTGACTTGTTTAAATCGGTGTGCAAGATATAGTGCGCGTATCTTGCATATCGCTTTGGTGTGGGTTTCCGTGATCCGAAAATACCGAATAACACTAATACGAATCTGGAAGTTAGGATACGGCTATTTATTGATTTTTAACTCGTTCAAGGGCCGACCCACAACAACCGTAGTTTGTTGCGTGAAGTACAATTCGTTACCCTGCCAAAATGGACGGGTGCCGCTCAGATTGTCATTCGCATCTTCTTCAATCAAATCCCGAACAGTCTCTGCCTGTGATGTTGATGTTTGTGCTAGATCAAGCCAATCATCCACCTGTTGAACAACAACATCAGAGCCAACAGACGTAACTTCGATATTACACTCGGTGAACAGCTCAAGTAGCTCGCTTCTAGGGAGTGCCCGAACGTGTGACGGATCTCGAAGTTGCTCAAAACGGTTTTGGTACGATGCACGTCCTGGGAATTCACTCACGGTAATATCGTCAACTGCAACTGTGCCCTCAGAGCAGCATATTCTCGACATCTCTTGAAGAACTGTCCCTGGGTTTTCGAAGTGATGAAACGCTAGGCGACAGACAACTATATCGAAACTATTGTCACCAAACGAAAGATCCTCAGCATCCCCTTTCTCAAAGGAGATGTTCTTCACGTTCTGCTCTTGTTTTCTTTCTCTAGCAATTTCAAGAGGAGCCTCTGTAATGTCGATACCAACTACCTCATCACATTTTTGTGCGAATTCGAACGCGACATGGCCGGGACCCGTCGCAATCTCAAGAACCCGCGCTTCAGATGATGGGTCTGCTGCGTTAACCAATCTCTCGATTTTTTTCTGGATCAGTTAGTAAGGAACTGTTTGCGTAATCATCAGCTTGTTTTGTGAATTCCTCGCGGACAGTATTCTTGTGGTCGGTTGATTCAGTCATTGGTGGTATATCCCCTTAGCGTCTCTCAGACGTGGACAAATGCGAAATGTCCACCGACATACGCTAACCGAATCTGATACGCTTCCAATATCTAGACCGGTAAGAAACGGCTCTTACAGGGTTAATTCACTAGCAAGATGGATATAGTATTAAAGTGGAAGCGATAGATGCAGACAAAAGCCAAGTATGAGATACACCCTTTGTATCCCGCACAGGATATCTGACAGCTGTCGGAGAGTACACAAGTTAGAGTCTGGGTTCTATTGCTAACCTCTATAGAATCGCCGAGACCGGAAGATTATGCTCTAAACGCGCTTGAACGCGCCGCGCAGATCAACCTGCCACAATCTCGCAAGGGCAGGCACGCCGATACTGATGCCTATTGCGAGGCCGATCAGAAAAACGAGTTCGTTCATACGCACTGCATCGACGGCCACTACTAAAGCACCGATCCATGCGGTCTGAAAGTGAAATCAGCCATCAGCGGCTTTCATGGGCGAGATTCCATCAGATATAGAGACCAGAGAAGGATTCATTCATCGAGCCAGTCCTGAGCCGTTTCTTCCCGAACACCGCCGGCCTCAACTGCGATATGCACCATTGCTTCTTTGATGTTCTCTACGTCGTCCCGAAGCTCCGCAACTTCCTCTTGCACCTCTTCGAAATCCTCCGGCCGAACGAGAGACGAGGCAGACACGTCCAGCCCATCCGAACAAAATTCCTCCCCACGGTCAGTCAGCTTCCACACGATAGCCCGTGCTCCACGCCCCGTATAGACCCGGTCAATTTCCTCGATCAATTCCCAATTTTCGAGCCGGCTTGTGTGGTGGCGAATGCTCCCGCTGGGAACGTTTGACCGCTCCCGTAACTCTGAGGTGTTCATCGCACGATTGTCAGCAGCGAATAACAGTGTCAGGATGTTCCGCCGTGCTTCTCCGAGGTGGTCACGCATCTCCTCGAATGAGGGAGGAAACTCACTGGGGCTGTCCTGTTCAGTAGCGTCGCCCATGGTCCGATATTTTCCTCACGTAGCTATAATAATATTCCGATATATAGCTTTATCAGACCGCACCGACACCAAAACACCCGACAAAGAGGAACCCAAAAACATACCGAGCAACCAATCTAAGGGCGGCAACCCAAGCAACCAAGAGCACCGAAGCGCGAGAACTGCCGACTGCATCCAGCAGGAACTACAGAGGGCATCCAAGCAAAGTGACCAGCAAAACTGGCATCCAAATCACCAGCATGCTGATATAGAAATCAAGCCGGCGAAGCACACCGACAGAAGACCGCTGAGTAAGACATCGTGGCCGAGATACAGAGTCCAGGACTTCTACCTGAGCAGGAGGCAGAACCGGTGGAGTAAACCAGCACCGTGTGAGCAGCGAGCATCCCGACAGTCCAGTATCTACGAGCAGACCAACACTGTGAGTGAGTAACCACTGGACAGGCCAGTAAGACCAACAGCCGGACAGTCAACGGCGCGTAGCGACCACCGTCCTCCGACAGTCACGGATACTGAGTACTGGTCCCGAACTCCGGGAGAGAAAAGCGACAACGGGCCACGGACAACAGCCCGAATATGAGAGAAGAGAGGACTGGAAGCGTCCATGTCCCATCAAGGGAGAAGACAGAGCGCCGGGCAAATCACAAGCCAGTCCAGAGAGGCACACAGCGCCGTAGAGAGCGTGTTGTACTCACCACGGAGAGGAAGAAGCCACGACTAAGCACAACCCGCCGAGAGAGCGGATGCAGTACCTCTGAGACACGCAAGAACATCGAGCTTTCCAAGCAAATGTGGCTACTGAGACACCGACGGCCGCTGAGAGCGAGAGGCTTCCGTCAGACTACGCGAAGCAGCGCAGCAAGCGCTACCAACAGCACTGACAGCAACGGGCCAGCCGGCCGGCAGAACCAACTGAGCGGCCAGCCAGCCGAGTGTGGGCGACATCTACACTTCCAACAGCAGCTACCCACGAGCGACAACACCGACTCACAACCAACAGCGACGCTACCAACAGTACAGTACCGGCAGGGCCGGATGCCCCACCATGAGCGTACATGCTGGGATGCCGGCCGAGCTATGCTGCAAGATTCCATTACTTGGAGTGACTCTCAGCTGGTCTCTGATGCAGTACCGTAACACAGTGTATCAGAACCCGGCAGCAACGCCTGACAACGAGTGAGTTAACACCCCGAGGGAAACGCACAAGCGGACTGTCACCCCATGCGACACAGCGAAGCCGACTGTCCGGGGACTGCCTGCCACTTGTGCATCATGGATGCCAACAGAAGGTGCTCTCTCCCGACTGTCCGGTGGCGAAATGAATCCCTGGACTGTCCACCAGCGAGAGCTTGAAACCGACTGTCCACCACCAGCAAAGTGCTACGAGTGTTCTGCCTGAGAACCGGAGTGAACCGTGTAGGGACGCTCATAATCAACTTTCTACGCTGGCAACAGAACCGGACCACAACGGGGCCAGTTTGCCACCACCACGCCAGGATCACGTCGGTTCTGCTGTCTTCTGATCAGAGGTTCTCTACCGCTTTTCCAGCAGTAAGACGCCGCAACAAACCAACTGGCAGATTAGTGTAGCGCTACGCCCGCTGGCTGGCAAGGGGTAGTAGTCTAATCCCGGCTGGCCCACGAGCACGATCTCCATCCGACCGGAGAGATGAGCACGCAGACCGACCGAGGTCCCATATGCGGCAGGCGGTGCGGTCTATCGGTGCAGATCTCGTTCGGTCTCGCTATTCACCATTCGATGCGCTCCCGCCTGACGCCGGACGTGCGATCAGCATCCGAACGACTGGAAGACGGTACAGCCCGCGATCTGTGAGACCCGCCCGCCAAGTTATCGTCGTGATCTCGTCGAGCGACCAGTTCTATAGCACTTAGCAAAATTGACGAGTAACCGGTCTGCTGTATACAGCCTCTATAGCTCCCACTCCGGACTCAGTAATTCCGACTGGCACGTATCTGCCGTCGGATAGCGGATCGTACCTCGCCGTCAGCTCGATTGAAATCGATGCTTAGTATCGCCGTGTGGACACTCGATGACGTCCATCGTCTCACCGTTCGCGAGTTGGCGTTCGTCCTCGGCGACAGGCTCGCCACATGACTGGCAGATACGCTCGGCTCCACGTCGGTACACCAGATATTCTCATCGCTGTTCTCTTCGCCTCAGTCCGGGCAGTTCCAAGCCATTAGCTGTTATTCGTACATGTTCTTGGGATCGTTCGGCACGTCGAGCTTGCGCTCTTCCATTGCCTTCATGTGCCAGTGTTGGACCCGTGTCTGGAAGAGTTGCATCGCCATCTCGTCGACTGCGTCGGTATCATAGTCACGGGCGATCTCCTGTGCATCCTCCATACTCATCTTCATTAGCTTCTTGTAAAAATCTCTCATTGATAGCTTGCTCTCGGAACTCACTCACTCCCCTGTCGTGGTCGGGGTTTCGGTCGGGGTTTCAATCGCCGTCACGGTCCCGAGATCCGTGAACGCTGTCATGTGGCCGTCTTGGTTTCATTATCCGTTGAGATATTTGAGGATCAGTGCTCTCCTCTCAGCTCTCCGCATCAGCCGGGTGTTTGTCGCCGTCCTCGTAGATGATATCACCGACCGTGATCGCCTCGCCAAGCTCGGTGCTCAAACGCTTGAGGGCCATGTCGACATCTCCTCTCTCGTCAGCGTCGGTATCAACATTAGCGTTCTCCTCGCTGTCTTCATCCGGGATGTACCACAACACCGTTCGCCCGCCCGTATCCCGCTTTTTGACTTTGCGCTCGAATCGTAATTCATTGAGTTTGTTCCGCGCGGTCAGCGTCGAGCGCGGCGGCAGCGGCGGCCGAAACAAACCAGCAGGTTGCCACCGACGGCGGTACCCAACAGGTTGCCCCCGCCGACGCAGGCGACACCGACGGCACCCGGTCACGGACCGACCATTGGGGTCAGGCAGTCGAACACTTCGAAGATGAATCCGTGGGTGCAGGTGAGAAATCCGAGTGCCAGTCGTGCGGCGCGCGCTTCGAGATAGCGATGGTAGCCGCGACAGCCGAAAACAGCCCCAACTGGGAGGAATTTTACGAGTCCCGGAGCTGTGGCGCGACGGGGTCGTTCCGCGTTGATGGCGAGAGCGAACCAGACCGGCGGCGGTGGACCGGACGTATCGCCTACCCGGACGAATAACACCGATGCAATGCGCGATTTGCGGCGCGGACGGCGCTGAATACGACGACCCGGTTGCACCCCGCTCGGCTACGCGCGGACTGTGCGGTATCTGTCGGCAGCGCGAGGGCGCGCGCTAACTCCCGGGCGGCGCTTTCGGACTCCACCATGTAACAGACCACGCTTGCCAACGGTCAGACGACCAATGACTAAACCCACGGCGAGCACGCTACCGAAGGGCGATATGTCACGATCCACTTGCTAGGAACCCTCCACGAGCAGGAGGTGACAGCTTCAGAGAACACATCGAGTCTAATCCTGCCTTGTGTAACAATTCGACAAGAGGCCAAGGCCAATATGTTACATAAGGTGGGTCGAGCGTCCCGATAGAGCCTATCTCTTTTGGCATCGATGGCGATCAAAGACTGGACGAGAGCGCACCAAACAAGATCGTTTGTTATCATACCGATTCAGTGCGCCGAACAGCTACGTTCCTCTCCGTTGGTGTATGGTGGCGTTCTTCGTATCGAGACATGGGAGCGAGAATTGAGCGTGACAGTGTTATTTCCACACAAAGCTTATTACAAATAGCTTGGAAGCGCTAGTCGGAGCACCTCCCCGCTCCTAGAAAATCGGAGACCAGATCGGCCCGCTGCGTGGCATCACCGTTGCGGGAGGAATCTCCCCGACCCGTCTCTCAGAGGCCAGTTGCATAAGTCAACTGGCCGATCTTCCTGTCGCTCCGTTCGACAGCCAAGTCCACAGAGAGAAGTTCGAGCAAGAGATTCGTCGGTGAGAAAGCCAGAAGGGTTATTCGAAGAGACAACTGGATATCCACTCACAGCCATGGATCACGCCCCGTACGATATTGGCGAACCAGTCGTTGACCGCGAGCAGGGTGAGAATCCCAATACAGCGATCATCGTCAACTGTCCCCCCAAAACCGCCGACGAGTGGACTGCCTACCGCGATACGACTGTCGCCGAGGACAATCCCGACTACCCCGAAGATGCACCCGTTGCTGTCGCTGTTTATCGCGACGGGCTTGCCGAATTTGATCCCGACTGGGACGACCGCAACACACCATTCTCACTTAGCGATCTCGGTGAAGCCGGTGTCTCACACTACTCGTTCCCTGCGCCACGGCTCAGAAGTCTCGAACAATCCGAGACTAACGGCGAGCAAGAAGCCCAAAGCAACGAACGCACGGCCGAAGAACCCTCTCTCAGCGACGAAGATGAGGAAACAAGGAGTACAGAGGAGGAACCAGCTATTGACGACAGCGAGAGCGCCTCCTAAATCGAATCGGAACCTAAAACCGAACAGTCGGCTGCTCTCGTGACACTCAAAGAAACGCTCGCAGAGCGTGGGGTGAGTGCTGAAATCGATATGGATGGAGGAACCGTCACCGTCGAGAGTCTCGGCGTTACCTACCGCGTCAAGCCCGACGGAGTTATCGACGGTGACGGCCCTCACCGCGAGCAAATCGAACGGATCGCTGGGGAGTATGGCGAGCGTGCTACCGGACCAACGTGAGTATTGGTTTAATTGAACGGACAGTGTGGTTTCTGGAAGAACTGGAAAGTCGACGCCGCCATTTATACTGCTACGCGAGGCACCCGTAAATCATGATCCAAGATGCCCGCGTCCTTCAAGACGAGTTCATCCCGAAGGAGATTGGGCATCGTGATCAGGAGATGAATGCCCTCTCGCGGGCACTTGATCCAGCAACGCGCGGTCAGTCTGCTGAGACCACCTTCCTGTTCGGTCCCTCCGGCGCGGGGAAGACCTGTCTCGCACGCTTTGCTCTCGACAGGCTTCGGGAGGCCGTGATCGATCTCAACCACCAGTACGTTAACTGCTGGCGCGACTACAACCGCTTTCGCGCGCTCTATCGCATCGTCGAAGCCACTGGACCCACCTATGACATCCACCGCCAGTCGACACCCACCGATACATTGCTCGACCGTCTCGATGAGTACGACGGTCCACCGTTCGTCGTCATCTTAGATGAGGTCGATCAGTTGCAAGACGAGGACGTGCTCTATGATCTCTACCGAATGCGAGGCGTCTCAATGATCCTGATTGCTAATCAAGAAGAAGAATTGTTCAGCTCTCTCGACGACCGCCTCGTCTCACGTCTCCGGGGTTCGACACGCATCCGCTTCGAGAAGTACGACCTCGACGAACTGGTATCAATTCTGGAAGACCGAGTGCAATGGGGTCTTACCGAGGATGCACTCACCCACGAACAGTTGGCATTGATCGCCGACGCCGCCGCGGGTGACGCCCGCGTGGCGATCTCCATCCTTCGGAGTGCAGCGCGGCGGGCCGAACAGCAAGAGGCGGAGACAGTCGATTTCGAGACAATACACGAGGCGATTCCGGAAGGACGAACTGAAGTCAAACAGAAAAACATCGAACAACTCACGCCTCACCAGCGCACACTCTATGAGATCGTCAAAGAATACGAGACACTCGCCCCGAGTGACCTCTACGAACGCTACAGAGAGCGCGTCGACAAGCCCCGATCCAACCGTACGGTACGCAACTATCTCTCGAAACTCGCTCACTACAACCTCGTCACTAAGGAGGGCGATGGACGTGGGCGGACCTATCGTCTTCTGCCCTGAACAACTCAGACGAAGCCCCCCCCCCTGCTGGCAGTTCTGGAAAGCTGCCACCCGCATTCATTACGAGAGAATTTGACTGTACATTTGTATGAGCGCTCTCGACGCTCTCAACGCCTGTGTCCGCCGCCTCAGGAGTTTCACTGCCGCCGAGAAGGCGAGCAGTGAGTCGAGCGAGAACACCCGTGAGGACGATATCTCGCGGGCTACTCGCCGGCTCAGACTCGTGAAGCTACTGCTCGCCACGATTGCAACCGCACTCACGATTATGCGGATGCTCGGATGGCTATAACGCTGATAACAGCGGTCCGAACTCAGCTAACGCGGGAGTACCTGCCCCCAGACATGTTTGTCTAGGAGTCTGACCGTCATCGGTTTCTCGACCTCGATACAACACGAGAGACGCGGATAGCCGAATCGAACAGCCGCAGCGTCGTGCCAGTGAGAATCGAACGCAGATTTCTCAGTCGAGTTCGGCCAGTGGAACGGCCGTGACTTCGGCTTTGTCCGCCGCATCTTGCTGTGGCCCGTCCTCCGTCACGAGAGTTAGCCCACGGCCTTCAGCGACGGTGATATAACTCGCATCGTAGAACGTCGCTCCTGTTTGGCGTGCCATGTCCATCGTCGGACGGAGCAGGGTTTCCGTAGCGCGCTCGAACGTCACCTCGCGGTTGAGACGGCCGAGTATATCCAGCGCCTCATCCAACTCCTCATCAGTGAGCGCGTCCTTCGCAAAGCGGATTTTCCGTAGTGCATTACCGGCCTCGTACATCGTCAAATCGAGAACGTGCTCACCGAACACAGCACCAATATCGACGCTCTCCGGGCCGAGACCCAACACGAGATCAACGAGTGCACTCGCGTCGAACAGATACCGCTCTCCCACGTCAGTTCTCCTCGCGGGTCTCACGGACTGCCGTGGCAACGTCGCTTTTGTCCACACGCCCCGCCAGTTGGTTGCCGAGCGCCGCCGAATCCCGCTGGAGTTCTGTCCGACGACGGTCGCGGAGTTCATCGCTAAGGGCTTCCCGAATCACTTCGCTGACGTTGATTCCCTCTCGGTCGATCTCATCTTTGAGCTCATCCGGCACTTTCGCCGAGACAGTTTTTACCATACTCCGTATTACGTCCAGGTATTACTAAAGCGTTGTACTTGTCCGGTGGTCGGGGAGAGACGTCGCACACAGATTCGAGAGCGGGTACTGGGAGTCGATTGTACGGAAGACAGGCGCATAGCCTCGCCGTTTACGGCAGGGGATACGCGCCTTTCTCCCACGTAAACGGCAGCTATCGCACAGTCACGCCTATTTTTCCTCGTGCTTGACGTCGACGATGCACGTGCTCAATATCTCCGCGAGTTCTTCGGCCATGTTCTTCATAGTCGATGGCCTTCACGAGGGTCGAGAGTATCGCCTGCCTGAACTCGCATCAGGAGCAACATTCTTATCCAGAGCCACGCTCAAGTAGTTTCTACTCAAAAACGATCTCACGTTCACACTATCGACATGCCTCACGCTCATTCGACGGCCAAACTACTCGTCATCCCCTCCACGGTTGCACTCCAGTTTTCGCCACCGGAGTTCGAAGATGCACTCAACTATTTCGCGCCCGACGCCCTCACCGTCCTCGGTCCTCAAGAACACTCCTACACTACGGCTGCCTTCGATCATATCACAGATGACTCTGTTCCCGTCGTTTTCGAATCGTTCGGTGCCTCTCTCACCGACGACTTTCGACCGGTGAAATTGAACGATATCGATGTGGTTTTCGCAAACACCGCTGCTGATATCGGATCTCTCTCCGACGCTGAGGCAGACGGGTTACTTAATACTGATACGGAAACCTACATCGTGAGTGGACTCCTGAGTCTGAACATCGATACCGATTCCCTTTCGACCACCCTCACCGGTCTCTCCGAATATCATACAGCACTCTCACCGACCAAAAAGAAAGGCTCGTACACACACCTCACGACGAAGATCGAAGCCGGCTACGCCCACAGATGGGAGGGCCTCCGAATCCGTGGAATAGGTCTTCAAGAAGGGCCTGGGTTGCCCCCATTGACCTGTTTTACACTCGATAGGGAGGGTCACACAAAAGCAGAATCGCTTGATCCCGGCAAACTGGGCCTCCGCGCTATCCATGGTGTCGGCCCAACCACTGAAGACCGACTCCAGGCGGTAGGGATCACCACCACGGAAGATATCGCCGCCACGACCGTCAGAGATTTAGCCAAAATCAAGGGTATCGGATCGAAGACCGGTGAGAAGCTTCGCTCGAACGCACAGGCCTTCACCGAGGGCCGTATCATTCGAACCAGCGATACACCCCTTCCCGGCCAAGACCCTGTCTTCATCGATATCGAGACAGATGGATTGAACCCGACGATTGCATGGTTAATTGGGGTTCAGGACGGCATCAACGGCAACTACATTTCATTCATTCAGCCCGACCCCGAGGAACCAGGGAAAGCAGTTCGTGACTTCATGCTCTGGTACACGACGAACGCATCGGATCGGACGCTGATCGCGTGGAACGGTTGGAACTTCGATTTCCCTGTGCTTCGTGAGCAGATCACCGCACACTGCCCGCAGTATCTCGAAGCCTGGAAGCGAGCTTCAAAGCGCGACCCACTCCGATGGGCTCGTGACCTCGACAATGCTGTTTTCCCCGGTCGGACAAACAAACTTGAACACGTTGCCGACGCACTCGGCTGGGAGCACGACGATACGGGCCTCTCAGGAGCCGCTGTCGGCCGTGCATATCGGCGATGGATAGAGACACGTAGTCCAGACCACGAACTCAACTGGGAGCGTCACAAGAGCTACTGTGAGGATGATGTCCGTTCACTCGCATTCATCTACGAAAAGATGGATGAGGCGAATCGACTCGCTGCGACGAACGAAAAGCGGTCTCAGCCAATCAGAGAAACTACTGACCAAGGAACGCTTGGAGATGCTTACTGAAATCCTAAAAACACGTCAGGGCAAGGTAGTTCACAGCCGATGATCGACCATAGATCATATGACCGACTGGCGAGCAGGAAGCATGCGATTTCTCATTGGGTCAGTTCTATGACTCAGTGCTCTCTTCCCTGGAAACGGCCACTTCGTCGTCTGACTCGTCGGTGGGATGGTCGCCAACTACATGGTCAACACGACCACCACGGGTGGTCTCTAACACGGTCTCTAGCCGGGTCGCTTGGTGGGTTCCTCACCGTTCCCAGTAGGAATTGCATTAGTGATCTCAACTGCAACCGTGGATACGCCGGTCAACGGGCCTACACAGTGGATGAATCCCTCCCATTCGAACATTTCAGACATACCGCAACCATTTCAGAACCATGAGTGACACCCAAAAACCTGGCGCGGACTCGCTTGCAAAAACCTATCCCCACTACTCCGGACAGGTCGTCTACGATCATACTCAACCTGCAGCTGATGCTAATACGGTTCCGGCTGCCGACGTGCTCGAACCCGGGCTCGCCAACCGACTCCCGCACGACCTTTACACTCATCAAGCCGAAGCTCTGTCCCTGCTCGAAGCCGGCGAGAACGTCTGTGTCGCGACATCAACGTCCTCAGGAAAAACGTTTGTCTACGGATTGCATATCGCCCGTCAACACTACCGGCAAAAGGATTCGACCGCACTGCTGGTTTATCCGACGAAAGCGCTCAGCCGTGATCAAAAACAAGCGCTCGATGATCTGTACACTACCCTAGGGCTGGACATTGATGTAGCCGTCTACGATGGAGATACCCCCTCAAACGAGCGCCGACGTGCTCGTGAAGAATCGGATGTCATTATCAGCAATTTCGCTGGAGTCAATGTCTACCTCTCAGACCATGCTCTCTGGAAAGAATTCTACTCTCACTTAGACCTCATCGCAATCGATGAAAGCCACTCCTATACAGGAATTCAGGGGATGCATGTCGCGTGGGTGATTCGTCGTCTCTGGCGTGTCCTCGATAGATACGGTGTCGACCCGCAGGTAACGCTCACGTCCGCAACCATTGGGAATCCAAAAGAGCACGCTGAATTGCTCACAGCGAAAGCAGTACAGGTCGTCGACGAGGACGGCTCGCCCCATGGCAAACGCAAGATCGTTTTCTGGGATCCACCCACTGAAATCGACAACAACGGTGAAGAAATCAAGCGCTCAGTCAACGAGGAAGCCAGTGACGTTCTCGCACACCTCGCCGACAGAGACCTGCAGACGTTGATGTTTACCCGGTCACGCAAGCAGACTGAACTCAACGCACGTCGGGTTCGGAATGCCGACGAGGACCTCGTGCCAACTGGGGAGCTCAATGTCGAAGCCTACAATGCGGGCCATGGGAAGGATGTCCGACAGCAGGCTGAGGACAAACTCAAAAACGGCAAATTGGATGGTATCGTTTCGACCAACGCTCTCGAACTCGGTATCGATATCGGGAGCGTAGATGCGACAATCCTCACTGGGTACCCAGGAACGCGCCAGTCGTTTTGGCAACAAGTAGGTCGCTCAGGTCGAGGGCTCTCTGATGCACTAGGTGTGTTCGTCGCGAACCACGATTCCATCGACCAATATATTCTTGATCACCCACAATACATCCTCGGCGATACCATCGAAGATGCAGTCATTGATACCACAAATAACCCTGTCTACGCACAGCATCTCCTCTGTGCCTCTGAGGAAATTCCGCTGACCCACGAGGATAGCCAGTGGTTCGGTGAAGAGCGCCTCGAACGCGCCGTCAAAATGTGGCGCCGTGCTGGAAAGATGGTAGGACGACTCGACACAGGCGTCCAATACAACGGCCCTCACAGACCACAGATGGACATCTCGATGTATGCGACAAAGAGTGAGCAGTTTGAGGTTCGCGTCAAAAACGGCGAGATCGACATGGAGCCCATCGATAAGGTTCGAGCCTATCGGGATTTTCACGAGGGAGCCATCCACCTGCACAAGGGAACCGAATACGAAATCATCGAGCTAAACGAGGAAGGGGCTCACCCGTTCGTCCTCTTGGAACGAACGAACGCTGAATACTATACCCAAACCCTCTCGGAGATCACAATCAGTGACCTCGATCAACAGAACTCGCATGATCTTGGGGACGATATCACCCTCTGTTATGGGGAGGCCACGGTCAACGTTGACTACTACGCTTACAAGAAAATCAAGTACAGTCGCGATAGTGGTGGGCTTCAACTCTCGACAGGACTCGACCCCATCGAGATGCGAACCCAACTCATGTGGGTGGCTTTCCCTGAAGGAACACTGAATGATCTGAACGAGCAAATGAAGATAGACGTCGATCCAGAAGTGTTACTCGGAGGACTCCACGCTGCTGAACACGGAACAATTGGGATGGCACCACTCGAACTCCGATTGGATAAAGGCGATCTCGGTGGTCTCAGTCAACGTCGACATCCAGAACTCGATGGACCCGTCTGGTTCGTCTACGACGGCGTTGGGGGAGGCTTGGGGTTCAGCCGGGCGATCTTTAACAACTACGAGACAATTGCCACGCATACCCGCGATATGATCGACAACTGTGGGTGTGAAGGCGAGGACGGCTGTCCAGCGTGCGTGATGGAGTCGAATTGCGGGGACGACAACAGCCCCCTCCACCGAAGTATGGCAGTTGAACTTCTTGAGAAGACGCTCACCGGATATCAAACTGACTCCTAACCATCACCCGGCACGGGAGTTTGCTCTGAACACAATCGAGAGCGTGGACGTGTTGTCCGCCACTCAGATCGTACGTTGCTCGCTTGCGTTGATATCTCTCGGAGCGATATCTCAGTAGTAGCGGGAATTGGCCTACTCATCTGGAACCAGCAGCAAACGACCGTTTCAGTGAATAGTCGATGCTTCGAACTCCGTGCTGTTGTGCATTATACACCCGGTACATTGCACTGTTTCGCCCCCTGTTCCGCTCTCTGCCAATATGATGAACTGGTCCTCTGAGCCAAGGAGCTTTGAACCCACGTCCTGGTAGGAGTAAATAGACCCGACTGCTCCTGTTCTTCTCGGTGTGACTGAAATAGCCATACCAACCTCGAAAACGAGATGTTCTCGAGGCTCATCGCAATCGCTTGCTGCTACCGTTTCAATACGGATGCTGTCGCCATCCTCCGTGTTAAAGATCATTGCAGGTAGCTCGAACGCGAACACCATCATGGATTCTGTCTCGCGTTCCGAGCCACTGCGTAGCCCACGGCAACCGGAGATATAATACTCAGCCTGTGTTCGATCGAGTATGTTTCAGCCATGAGTTCTCCCGATGACGGAGACGAAAGAGGATTTGATGATGCATACGCCGGAACGCCTCCATGGGATATCGGTCGCCCGCAGCCCGATCTCCGGTCGTTATTCGAGACACGGTCGTTCGGTGAGTCACTCCTTGACGTCGGCTGCGGAACGGGCGAGAACGCATTGTTCCTTGCAACGCAGGGATACTCGGTCCTCGGCATCGACGCCTCCCCACGGGCAATCGAGCAGGCACAAGCGAAAGCACGCAATCGTCGCGTAGAAGCCCGCGTCCGCTTTGCCGTCCAGAATGCACTCACGCTCAACGAACTCACCGCGGAATTCGATGTCGTTGTCGACTGTGGATTGTTTCACGTCTTCGACGACGAAAGCCGACAGACATATCTCGAAGCACTCGCCCACGTCGTTGCACCGGGCAGCTATATCGTTGTTCTGTGTTTCAGTGACCGAGAACCCGGGACGTGGGGACCACGGCGGATCAGTACCGACGAGATTCGATCAGCGTTTGTCGATGGGTGGGCAGTCGAGGAGATTCGGTCAGCCCACTTTGCGGTCAACCCTAATCAAGAAGAAATCGATCCCTCAAACGGCGACAGTGTCGAGGCGTGGCTTGCTACCGGTCAGCGTCTACGAGGATGAGTTCCTCTTGGTCGAAGGAGACAAAGAGATTCCGTACTACTATTTCTCGGCGTACTCGGAGGGATTCGTCGGTCGAGACGTGTCCGTCTGTTCGGGAGATAACGAGACGAATTCCAAATCTTCGCTCGCAAGCAGTCGCTCGGCTCGATCGGTTACCGACGGAGCAACCAAGATTCCTCTGACGGATTTGCCGTACAACTCGCGTTCGAGAGCTTCGACGTACCGATGCAACTGTCCGACCGCGTCCGGACCCACTCGGCGGCGTTTGAGCTCGATCGCAGTGGGAGTGCCATCGGCGTCCTGACCGTAGATATCGATTGCCCCCGCGACAGTCTCGCGTTCGGTCGCCATTGCCCTGAATCCAGTTTCGAGGACGTCAGGATTGGCAAGAATTCGTTGGCGGAGGTCCTCTTCACTGCCTTTGAGTGCGAGACCCGAGGTGTCATCCAACTCCAGTAGTGAAGCCTGTGCAACCGTCTTGAAGGTGATCTCAAGCTCTTCGTGAGGTGAGGTGCGGACACTCTCGACGATGAGGCTGTCGCCGTCGAGACGAGCGTTGTGCGTCGAACCGGGTGGCTGCCAGTTGACCGGTTTGCGCTGGCTGTCTTGGTGAACCAACAGCGTGCCATCGGGCTTGAGAATTACCAAGCGCTCACCAGGCGGGAGATGACTCGATGCCCGTCCGTCGTAGTCGACCTCACACTCTCCGACGAGTGTGAGCATTCCGCCGCGCTCGAGGCCCGTGCTAAGCAGTTTGAGCACAGCTTCTGGCGCTGGATCAGTGAGCGATGAGACGGGCATAGTAGCTGTTTGGATCTACAACCAGGTAAGTGGATCCGGTGGTGCACATGGGAATCCAGATGCTTTCGACCATCTAAGGGGATAGCGACTGTTGGCACAGCCAACAGTATTTTCGTTCGGTGCTAGGGATGGACGGTTCCGTCTGCAAGAACGAGCGCATTGCGAGCCCTACTATCCCAGCGACAGCAGGAAATCCTCGCCGTTCACAGTGGAAAGGTTAACTGTAGCAATACTCGATACTCGATGCTCGGTACTTGATACGCTCGTTAGTGGTCGTTAAGGAACGCTATGTTTCGACGTCAACAAGCTCGTTTTCCCACTCGCGACGGTCTTCAAGTTCGCGGTGGCCGCGCTCGGTGAGCGTATAGGAGTTTGTTCGTTTATCGATCATCCCTTTCTCGACGAGACCCATCTCGGTGAGTTGGTCAAGATTGGGATAGAGCCGCCCGTGATTGATTTTTGTTGAATACTGCTCTTCCAGTAGTTCCTTAATCGACAACCCGTGAGGATACGAGTCGTTCTCGATGCTGGCTATCACATACAATGTATCGCGTTGGAATGCAGTGAGGTCATCCATCATAGTCATCCTGATCTATCAGGTGTTTATTTATAAGCTCTTCTGACTATTCTCGGGTTGTCTAGTGAGTCGGAGTATTCCAGTACGTCGCCAACTCTCGACGGCGTAGCCGAGAAAGCGCTCGTCACTCGACTTTGAGTTCGCAATTATAGGGATTATCGGAGCAATCCATAGTTTTACACGAGTCTTCTCCAATAGTTGGGAGATACAGCGTGCGAGATACAAAGCGCGTATCTTGCACGTTCTACGCCCATACTTATACTGCCAGTGCCGCAGTGGGGTGCTATCGTCCTAAATCTATCATCAGTCGTTCTCTTTCCATTCGCCAAGATCCGTTTCAGTGCGCTCGCCTTTGGCCCGCCGGTTTTGAGGCCAGAACGTAAGTACGACCGCCCCAAGGCAGAACACTCCAACAACACCAAGGACTGCGAGGCCAGGAATCGAGCCGACCGCGGCCGCCTCGATGACAGGACTGGACGAGAGTGCCGTGATGCGAAAGACCCACGCGACGAGAAGCACTACGAGAAGTGGCAGATAGATGCGCCGCAACCGACGTCCGAGAGCCTCTCGGGCGGGTATTTTCAGCTTTGGATGGCGGTAGTCGTCGCTCAACTCTTCACGCCAATCATAGTGTTCAACGCCAGCAGTGGGGTCGAGCGCGTTTGCAAACAGATTTTCCTCGATCATGCGAGCACGCGAGCGGTAGACGTCGTAGTCTCGGTAGCGCCGCGCTTCGATGACAAGAAACACGACAGTCACCACCATTCCAGCGAGCAGGATAGCGGGGGAGGTTCCACTACTGGAAAACGCATACACGAGAACCGCGGAGATCACGGTGACAGCCCACTTCGTGGATTCATCCATACGCTGTCGCCACATGGTCACGCGAGACATCTCACCGCGGTAAAGATGTGCCATCACTGATCCGAGTCCCGTACTCTGATCAACCATCTCGCGGCCAATTTCACGTTCTTCAGGAGCTTCTGGGTCAAAATCGTCCGTCTCTGATGGACTCATCCCACCATGATTGGTTATGCAATGATATATAACCTCACACACTGATCCTGTCAGTAGACACTTGGTTGCTGACAGAGCTCAATTCGATAGCTAAGAGGACAAGAGGTAGCGACAGAAACTAAGTGCAAGATACACCCTCTCTATCTCACACGCTGCATCTCCCAACTGCTGGAGAGGACTCGTGCAAAACTATGGATTGTTCCGATAATCCTCATAGCACGGCCGCGAACGCAAATGGATTTCCCCTTCAAGAACCCCCGTAATTTCCGGTGACACGGCTCATGCAGCCGGTGGTTATAAGTAGATCCCACAGTTCTTCTTGTTGATGGCAGATTTAATCGTTCAGTCGGCCGTGAAGGACGAAATTGGGGAGATGAACGTCTCGTCGGACTTCTACGATGCGCTCGACGAGGAAGTAGCAGATCTACTCGAAAATGCTGCCCGTCGCGCCGACGAAAATGACCGCAAGACCGTCCAGCCGCGCGACCTATAGGCGCTGACGGTTCGGCTACCGACTTATTGACGTTGGGCGCGACGACCCGACGTCAGGACCTACTCACTTCTGAGCAGCGGCTACGGTCGTCGGCGTGCGAGATATAGGGCGCGTATCGGTCACGCTCCATTCCAGACCTCACGTGATTTAAAGAGTGAGCAGCGGAGAGTCGCTGTATGAAACTCATCGAAGCCACCGCTGAAGATCTCGATGCAATCGTTGACCGCTGGTATTCTCTTGCAAAATCGATGGAAGCCTACAGCGAACTGAATGAGCTTTCCTACGCGGATGTCGACGAAGTTTCCGACGATGGCTTCCGCGCCCATCTTGACGACGAGGAAGTTACTGACTACCTCATCGTTCACGAGACCGAGTCCATTGGCTTTCTCACGCTCCGGGAGGGCTACCACTCTTCCAGAGAATATTCGCATTATCTGCGTATCGTGAACCTTGCTATCGACGAAGATCGCCGGAATCGGGGTCACGGCAGCGAAGTCGTCGATCTTGTGAAGGAGATAGCCCGCGACCGGGGTTGCGACCACCTGAAGGTTTCCTGTGAGTGGCACAACAAGGACGCGCGCCGCTTCTATCACGACACGGATTTCCGACCGAAGCAAGTCGACTACGCACAATCATTGAATTGAGTCAGGAAACTAATGCGGTCTTATCATTGGTCTTCTGCTGACTAACCCTCTGAGTCGGTCACGGTGTTATTGGCAGTATCCAAGTAGTTCGCACACCTCGTGCTGAACTCAGAGCGCATGTCTTGCACGTCAGTCTGTCAGGATCGAGAAGATCCTTCTCGCCTCAACTGGAAGAATTATCTGGTCGTTTCAAAGACTCGTCTTCAGAGTCCTCCATAGACTGTCGTTTGCCGCGCATATACATCCAGTATACCACTATGAGAGTGATCGGAAAGAATACGATAGCGAGGATAGCCAATGGAGGAAACATCACGAAGAGTGCCCATGTCGACCAAGAAACGAACTTGTCACGAGCCATATCTGACCAAAATGGTTCAGACGGTAAATACCAACGGTCATTGACACCGTTCATTATCCAGCAAGCAAGATTCGCTGTCCCGATACCTTGCAAGTAACTGGTACTGACTATATGCTCTGAGTCAGTCACGACTCTTTTGACGAGAATCAGAGGTGTTCGATCTATGAGGAGATGTAGTCGATCACCCGACTCGCCACGTCCTCGGTGCGGTCGTCAACGAGTGATGTCAGGTAGTGATCAACGTCCGCAGCACTGTTGAGAGTCGCAAGCGACCACGGGAGCATGTGACTTTGTTTTCCGAGTGCGTCACCCTCGTAGTCGTCGTCTCTGAGTGTGAGCGCCGCTTCGTGATAGGTCTTCGTGGAAATCAGGGCCGTGATGAGTTGCACGCCGTGATTCGGGAATCGAGGCGTTCCCAGCACGAGCATCGGGCGACCTTTCTCCGAGAGCGGGTCGGTCGCCCAAACGATGTCACCGCGCTCCAGTTCTTCGAACGCAGTCACTGTACCTCTTCCATCTCGTCGGTTCGGAGGTCTTCAAGACGCTCTTCACCGTACTGGTCGTCTGCCCTCTCGTGGTGTCGGTGGAGCCGGTAGGCCGACTGGAGTCGTTCTTCGTCGTCAGTGATCGCCCAGTACGGGCGCTTGTGCCGCACGAGATTGCGTTCCTTCAATCGTGAGAGGATCGCACTGACAGCGTCCGTCTCCAACCCGAGTCGTTCGGCAATCGTCGCCGCCTTCCACGCCCGGTCGTCATTCCCGTCGAGGAACAGTACGATTCGTTCGGTATCATTTCGTTCCTCGAATTTGTCGGCGTCAGCGTTTTCGAACTCGTCGATATCGATAGTACCGCTCGACATAGACTAGTGTTTGGACTGTTGGAACATAGTTGTTTGGCATGTTTGTTACTATCGATAATATTGTCGGCCCAGAAATGCGGGTGATAAGTTACACTCTGCTGGCATCGTGACGAGGTGCTCCTCGAGATCGTGCGTCTAGCACGTCGCCAGCTCACCTGGACTACAGTGCTCGCACAGCTGCAACGGGCCTTCGAGGTGGCCGAGTTCGACGCGAACCGCATGAGTCGGGCGGGACCGAAGATCACGCTGGAAACCGGTGTGGAACGCCAGCGACGCTGCGAGCGCGTCGACGACGAATGGCTCTCGACACCCATGCCTTTCCCTTCGATACGTTCAATTTCTCCGATGCGAAACAACGAACGGCGACTTGCTGCATACAGCCTCTCTATCTCGCACGCTGATCTCAGTCAGTCACGAGTCTGGTACGTTAGAAAGTATGAACACCACTGTGAATCCCTATAGCGTTTAGGAGGAATATTGATCGATCTACCTCATAAACCCAATATGTCTATTGAACGGTCTCGGCGGGCGACTGTTACATTCAACTCTGTCGATACTGTCGTGGGCTCAGAAACGGCTGGCTTTCTGTTGTGATCAGCTAGTGTTACTGAGCAGTGGAAATCGAACGACGCGAGAACGACTGGCTCGTGGCAATATCCTGGAGCGAGCGCGCCGATATCTACGCCGTCGACGAGCACCCCTCCGAGAGAGCGTTTGGTGCGGTCGCCGATTGGGCTGCCGTCGATGTACGAACTCGAGCAATTGAACCCGAGCATCAGCGATGCTACAGTCTACAAGCACATCCAAAAACTGATCGATGTTGGTATCATCGAAGAGGCGACACTTCCCAGTGGTGAACATCGGCAAGGATATCCCTGAAAGTTCTACACCATGAGTGATGCAGGATGGGAGTTCCTCGACGAACACAGCCTGCTGAAGTCTGGGGAGACGCTCCAACGCATTCGTCGGTCTCACTGTGTTAGGTATTCTCGTCTTCTTGGCCGCGAGACCAATCGCGTCGGTATTCACAACCGACCCGGCAGTCGCGGATGCAGGGGCGGCATTTCCCAGGTACTCTGTCCCAACCTTCGGGTTCATCGGCGTCATGCGCGCCTACACCGGAAGATTCCGCGGGGCTGGCAAGACATTCATCGCCGCTGTCATCTCAGTCGTGACGCTGGGCGTCGTTCGGTTGCCGGTCGCGTGGACCGGCGCGGACGCACTCGGGTCCGTCGATCTCTGGCTCTCGTTCGCTGTCTCGAACGTCGTGGGTGGCGTCATTGCGTATCTCTGGTTCAAGCGCGGCGCGTGGCGAGAAACGGACCTTGCCGACCGAAACGGGCACGTTGAATCGCCAGCGAGTGCGACAGACGACTAGAGATAACCACGTTCAGCGTGCGAGAAACGCGCGTGCTAAATTGCTGAGGGGTTTCTATAGATTGTGAAATCCAAATCACCCTGTCAGTAAGCACTTGACCGCTCACAGGGATAGTTATCGGTAAGTGTTCGACAGCCGCCAAAATCCACGACTTTAGTCGTGGGATACGGCGGCGTAAGTGGCCTTCCGAATGTAGATTCGGAAGGCTTAGGGGCGCGAGGCACCTCGTTAGAGGTGTCGAGCCGAATGGTAGCACCCTTCGGCGACGGCGGTCCACAAACTGGCAGTTGACTCGGTGTTTGCCACGGCGACGCGTTCCGCGTCGCCGAGACCAAACAAGTAAGCCCGTGGACAAACGGACCGACGCAAAACAACGCGCTACGCCTGAATCGCCGCTGAAACAGCGCGTCGATAGGGTTAACGGGGGCGTGGCACTCCCACCAGTTCGTCGGACTGAGAAACCGCCAAAGAACCAACGAACCCGCCTTTGTGGGGCGGTGGGAAGCCCACGACTTCAGTCGTGGGAGGATGTCACCAGTTCATGCTTACCCTGCTATCCTTGAGAATTCTCATAGAGTCAGTGCAGTGATGGAAATACAGTCACCATATCGTTATCTTTGACCATTCCGTTCGTCCGATATGGAACGTGTCCAACAATATAGATCGCAAAATAACACCAATCGTTTAACGGCTTTCAGTGACGGCGTCTTCGCGATTGCGATCACACTGCTAGTCTTGAATATTGAAGTACCGGCGATGGGGTCCAGTAACATTGCGAGTGTCGTGTTTGCCGAGTGGCCAGATATCCTGACATACATTATCAGCTTTCTCGTGATCGGAATCTATTGGATCAGTCATCACCGTATCTTTCAACAGATCGAACGTCAAGACGATCGATTACTTTGGTTCAATCTGTTGTTTTTGCTCTGTGTCGCGTTTATACCGTTTCCTACTTCACTACTTGGAGACGCTATCACCACTGTCACTGTTTCGTTATACGCAGCTACCCTAGTGGTAACTAGCATTATCTCTACCGGACTGTGGTGGTATGCCTCCGAGGTGGCTAGCCTAGTGTGTGACAATATTACTCCGGTGCAGGCACGTAATCATACTGTTCATATGCTCGCACCAGCAGTTGTATTCGCGTTCTCGATCCTGATTGCGTGGGTCACTCCGGAAGGAGCGATGTACTTCTGGATAATACTTGCTATCGTTGATCCAATAATAGATCGGTATTTAGGAACCCAAGACCAAATGTGACATAAATAACTAAAACCGATGTCAAATTCTCGATGACCCGCACTATCTAGTTGGGGTAGCTTGAGGAGTGGGCAGGTCGTGGCGAGAACTGATCAGAACGTCGCCTGTCGGTGATTTCGACGTCGATAGCTTTGTTGTAGCGCTAGCTGACAGCGTTTTCAGCCGTCTTCGCCGGCGTTTCCGTGAAACTTCCCGTATTCTGGGAGAGGAAGCTGATCAGCACGTACAGAAACCGCATCGCCGGATTCTGTGTCGTCGTCATCGCAATACTTCGTTCGGATAAACGATAGGTTAATTCGATCCTGAAGCGTCGGCTGTAGTACTTCCAAGTCTGGCGAGGTGTCGCGATGAGCGGTGCGTCGACGGCGTAGCCGTGACATGCTGCACCTTCCTCGTCATATTTTCCTTGCTGGTACGTACAGTCGATGTAAACCAGGAGATCGACGGTCCAGGTGTGATCGTCGATCTCACCTTGAAGGTCGTGGTCGATCACGCGGCTCCAGCCTTCACTCAGTTCGGCCTGGGTCGCTTTAACTCCACTTCACGATCGGCATGACGAAAGCGTAGTTGTGGGCGACGAGCAGCGTCAGACAGTACGTATCGTAGAACTCGCGGTCAAGATAGACGACCTTGGTTTCGAGAGCAAGGCCGTCGAGCACGCCGAGCAGTTCCGCGAGGATCGAACTGGCGGTGTCGCCATCGGTGAGACTGCGCACCGCCAGCGTGTAGCGTTTGTTGCGTACGCGGGCGTAGAGTGTGCCGTATCCGTGGAACGTGGTTGTGCCAGCTTTGGCAAGTAACTCGTAGAGTTCTTCCTTGGAGTCGTACTCCTCGCCGTAGTACGGTCGTAGGTGGAGGTCGTCTCGACCTCCACCGGCCGATCCAGGAGGAGTTAAAAAATGTCTTGCTGGATGAGTGTCTTGCTGACTCGTTCGAGCTTTTCGAGCTCAAACTTCGTCCGGAGGTGGTGGAGGATCGTATTGCCGTAGAGTGAGTCCTCTGAAATCTCGCAGAGGTAACTGACTGAGTCCTCGTCGACTGTTGCGCCGACGAAGACGTCCCAGATGTCTTCGGAGTCGGTATCGGCGTTTTCGCCGAGGCCGATATCGATCTCCTCGCCGAGAGTGTTAACGTGAAAGCTAAGGACTTGGCCCTCTGTGAGTTCACTGGCTGCTTGGTTGGCCTCCATCAATCTGCCAAGCAGTCCCTTCACCTAACCAGCTTTGTGAGGTACTGAGAATACATTGGTCAGAGGATTATCAGTCATCGCCAGCCGATCTCTCAACCCCTATAAGCGCGTCTCTCGGCATTTTTCATCCACCCCAACCTTCTGTCCATACTCGCTATTTTCGATGCATTCGTAGTATGATCGCCCTGTTCCATTACTGAACTCGCTGAGTGAGAACGAACAACAGCAGCGCCAATAATAGTGATCCGAGAAGCGACTCGATACCGGCAATTGCCCGCGCAACTGCCCCAATCGGTTGTATGTCGCCGTAGCTGAGAGTGGCAAATGTGACAACACTGAAGTAGAAGCCTTGGTAGAACACGCTCATCAGTTGGCCTGGTGTAGCCGCGAGAATATCTATGATCGGCTGTTCGAATGCATAGGTCCCCGAAGCTGTGCGCAATCCACCAGTCAGCGGATATAAAAATCCAGAACAACCCATTACCACAGCCGAACTCGTGACTACCCGTGTAGGGCTGGTCCCGTAGCGCATCACCCAGCGTGAGCCTTCGAGTTTGAGCGCACGGAGGTACTCACCACGCGCCCACGCGGCCCGCCGTCGAGCGTTCTTCTCGCCCAGATAACACGCTCGTGCACGGCCTGGCAGCGCGTCCTGTTTGAACAGACGGCGTAGCTCTCGGTAGGTCCAACTCGCCGCTTCAAGGGTTGCGGCCCGTGTCTCACGGTCGTCGGCATCGTTGACGAGATCTTCATAGACCACCTGATCGCCAAAGTTACTGGCACGGTTGAGACGGACGTCAGTAAACCCGGTACGGTAGAGCTTCGCCCTGTTGAGATTCGCATCGCGGAGATCGGCGTTCTCGAACGTCGCACCCTCCACATCAGCCCTGTCGAAGCGTGTCCGCCGGGCATCGACTCGGTCAAACGTTGCCCGGCGAAGATCCGTGCCGGAAAGATCCGCTCCACGGAGGGTTGCGCCGGTAAAATCTGCACCGACGAGGCTCCGCTCACGCAGCCACGAGGTATCTGCCAGATCGGCTCCACGAAAATCAGCGCCGTCAAGACGGTCACCGGGTTCCGGATGATCATCGAACGCTTCGACAGTTTTCGGGGTATTATCGTGCCAGAAACAGTCTTCACCACTCTCGTTGACTGGGCGCCAACAGCATGCCTTCCCCCGGTCAGCGAGCGGTTCCACGTCCTCGACATAGCCACATCGTGTCTCGGACATCATTTGGAACAGAGCGGAGAGCCATTATAGGTCTTTTAGCCGGAGAATAACTGTGAAATACAGTAATCAATATAGTGCCGCCTGAAGTGAGAGCACAACAACTGATCTTTGTATTCGTTGATCGCCCGACTGCGCTGCGAACAGTCCCCATCTGCGTGCATCACTCGGACTAATTTGCGGACGGATTCTCTACGATCGCCAGAATGCACGCGCAAAGATCACGAGCACGGGCACGATCTTACGAGGGTGACAAACCGTCCGTGTTCACGCTCGTTGACCGCGGCAGTGGGAAACGGTACGTGGTCCCCGCGAAATCGGCGAACGAGTCGACGGTTCGGCTCCTTCTCGCGACCCGCGAGAAGGAGCCACTCACGGTCTACACGGACGGATTCCGAGCGTATGACCCGCTGGATGACGACGAGCGGTTTCACCGCGAATCGGTCATCCATGCGGACAACGAGTATGTCGATGGTGAAGCTCACGTAAACACCTGCGAGAGCCACGGGTCGCTGGTGCGACCGTGGCTCTCGCTCCGTCGAGGCGTTTCGAAGGACAAGCTCACGCACTATCTGAGAGCGTTTCAGCTACGACGCAGAATCTACCGCAAACCTGGTTTAGAAGCGTTGAGGCACATTCTTCGAAAAGTGCTTTGACTCACCAACAATGTGCTTCACAAGAGCGTTGCTGGATACTTGAGAAGAACTCCGAAAATCAGTGCTAATCCCTAGAGCGAAACGATACCAGTATATTCCTAATAATGTGAGACACTCGCGAGAGACGAATACTCTCCGCCGTTTAATCGCACTCGAAACAAAAAGACAGAGATGAAACTGCGTGACACGAGACGATGTCATCGAACAGGGCCAAGAGTATTGTTGGAACCGATTATAGTTTGAATCCACTTAGAAGTATGAAATGATGAATCAATTAGCCGAGTTCAAGAGTTATCGTATTTCTCACTGAGAGACTCCTCCTCTGTTTCGTCGACTTCGTCGGTCTTGTAATCACCACCTTTTATATTGATCTCGTCTTCTTCTGCTTCGCTTTCGATGTCTTCGGGCGCATGGCCGCTCATGTCGACAATGTCCCGCTCTTCGTCTGGCTCTGTTGTCTCGTCCATTTCTTCATTATCCGTCGTGTTATCAGCAAGAGCATCTTCGACGGTAGCAACTCGTTCATCGGCATCTCGATCACGATTTCGTTCGTGATCGATCTCCAGTTTCGTATTCACTCTGTCTGCTTCGATAGCTTGGTGGGCAGCCTGCACAGCAGCGAAAAGCTCGCTAATATCACTTGCTTCAATGGTCGTCCCTAACGGGTTGATTTTGTACTCTACATCGTAGTTGTCGAGCGTTCTGATGGCTGTGGCGATCTCTTCAGTTGAACCCTCGTCTCGGACAGGCATGGTACTGAGCGTTGCAACGATTGACATGGGTGGGAGATAACGGGTGCAGCAGTCTTAGTCGTTGACTTTGCACTCGTAAGCGCTCTCAATGTGCGCCGAGCTATTACGCAACAGACTCCGGAAGAAAATTCTAATAGAAAGCTGTTGTCGGAATCATGCAAGCCAAACTACTATCAGAAAACGTCGCTTAGAAGTGGTATGCGCACGGACTTCACTCAAGAGGATGAGGGAAAACCAGTTCATGATGAGGTGTACGAACACATTGGAAAGATTGTAAAAGTGGAAGATGGCACTGGATACGTAGATTTAGATCCCAGCGTTGGCGGAGAAGTCAAATCTGCGCTCGGCTTCAGTAACCCCAGAGAGGATGTGTATCCTATTCATGATGAAATGGTGCAGTCAACAGCCGGAGAAGTAGTCCGCCTGCGTGGCGACCTCTAATGTGTTATCCTAATAGAAAACAGTCAGGCTCTCAACTTAGTCCACAGCTTCGACCAGGAATTGATTGTCAAACATTTCTCTTAGAGGACATGTAGAGAGAGAGAACACTATCTATACTGGCCTCGGAGCCGACGGAACCTTCAGATGTCGGTCTGAAGCGTGCTGTTACGTTAGATTCTGGAGTTGCTTCTGGTTTCCCGGTAGACTGAAATTGAACGTGGATGGTTACGTTCCGGTTGGTCGCGTCCGCGATTCGGTCGGTTAGTCGATCCGGTAACTCAGGATAGAATCCGTTCGGTGGCTGTGTAACAGCCACGGTGACGTTTGGCGATCCGTGGAGCCAGAGCGGCCCACCGTACTGGTAGCGAAGCGAGACGAGACTGAGATTCGTATATGCTGGTTCATTGAGCGTGTCTGCGGTCTCCTGAGCGACAGTGCGTTGGAACGTCGTCTGTTCGATGACCGTGTAGCCGGCGACAGCAGCCCCGAGAACGATCACTGCAACGGTTACTACGGCTGCTCGCGAGAGATCCCGGTCGGTCAACAGTGCTGCATCGAGATCCTGCGAGCGATACAGTACGTGAAGGGTCGCGTACATTCCGATATCAACCGCTGCCATGGTTCCGATTAGGAGGCCCGCGCTTCCAATCGCAACGCGCGGTGCACCGTAGGCAGTCCCGATACCGGCAGCAGCGGCAGCAGGCACAAGCGCGGCAGCAATCAATACCCCGATGAGGGATTTCGTTCCTTTCGTGGTCAGCCCTACTGCAGCAGCGATGCCAGCAGCGAACCCAACAAGCACCGACAGAGGGGTCGGTGCCATGCGGAGACCGATCAACTCGATTGAACTGATGGCAACTGGTGCGGGGACCAATCCACTGATTTGGAGACCTAGAGCCGTCACGAATGCACCGACGATGGCTGCAACGACCCCAAGGGCCTGCATGCGAATACTATCGGCAAACATCACGCGGTCGCCAACAATCGCGCCTACTGCAGCGGTGAGTACCGGCCCGACCAGCGGCGCGATTACCATCGACCCGACCACAATTGCTGGCGAATCAACCAACAAACCGATTGCAGCAATCGCAGCGCTCAGAAAGACCATCATGCCAAACGAACGCGGATCCGAACTGAAATCGCGAGCTTTCGACCGGAGTTCGGGCAGTCGAAGCGGATCGTAGTCGTTTGCATAGTGATCCTGTAGCTCCTCCATGTGCGGGGTCGTCGTATTGATGGCGTTGAGTACGACGATATAATCATCATCGAGACCCGCTTCTCGGGTCGCATCGAGCACTTCACCGAGGGCGTCTGTAGGAACCGGAGCTTCGACAATCGATTCGTCGTCTTCGGTTGGAACAGTGACGAAATCGATGTCTCGCTCGTTGAGCGCGTCGAAAACTGCTTCTCGATTTTCTTCTGCAACACGCAATCGGATAGTGTTCATGTGAGCTCAGCAGGCCGAGTCATCATCGATGACTTTCGGATCAGAAATACTGGCTGTATCGGTGGTAGCACTGAGGAATTCGGTTTCGTGCATAATTGGGTTATTGGTACTCTCACATCGCTTAGTGAATCATCAGTATCGCCGCTTGATTCAGTATTCGGCTTTAAACAGCAGGCTCCCACTCACCGAGCAACGGAGCAATTTCTAATAGTATTCGAGCAGGGTTGCTCGCTCTATTTGTAATCTATAGATATGAATCGTCGTAGGCTTCGTCCGAGCGTTCTGCGTGGACGTTACTGCAGTTGCTGCATTCGATCCGACCCATGTTATCCATCGCTGTATCCAATGACCCGCAGTTAGTGCAGTAGTACCCGAACTGATCGGTGTGCTCTTCGTCAGTATACGCGACGAAAAATGATCCTTCAGTGCCTGAGTCCTCTTCAGTGAGGTCGATATACATTTGCTGGCCGTCATCGGCTGTTGCAGTCGTGACGCCATTCCTCGTTTCCGTGTTCGGAAGGTCGGCATCAGAGTGGCCCTCCGAATCGGACTCGCTCGTTGTTTCAGTTTCCGTTGGGTGTTCAGCGTAGACGTGCTCTACGAGCGTTTCGCCCTCGACCTCTACTTGTCGGTCGTCAGTGTGCCCGAACCCGAACTGCTCGAAAAACTGGGTACCCTCCCTGTTGGCTTCGAACGTGGTTGCTGTGATGCGTTCGGCACCTTGTTTGCGGAGTCTCTCAACTGCGGTCTCGAACAAGCGGGTGCCGATTCCCTTCCCACGGTGTTCTGGGTCGACAAACAACCAACGAACTTCGCCCGTGCCTCCGTCCCCGTCGTGGGCCGCTTCAACGATGCCCCCGACCGTAGTTTCAGTCCCGTTGACGGTACTCTCCGCGACGAGCGTGACCGAATCATCCCCAAATGCGTCTTCGAGCCGCCCCTCGCCGAAATTGTCTTCGAGAAGCGCGTCGATCTCTCGTGGACTCAGCGCATATGAGGCGGTCAGCGTACTCTCGATCAGCGCGCGTATCCGTTCGGTATCATTGGTCTCAGCCTCGCGTAGTTCCATGTCCGTCTTTTTCGGCCTCGACAACAATAAAACAACGGAGGGCTGTCACAGCCCGTGATTTTCTCTACCTCACCATCACAAAAATCTATCTACCAACATATACTTAGCTACCCTCGCTCGCGTTTTCACCCGCTTCCTCTTCGAACAACGCGAACAGCAGCAATCTTCAGCAAGCGAGCTAATCCCACGAACTTCTGTATTCCATCGGAGCGAAATCGTCCGATCTGCAACTAGGGCAATCTGGAATCCCCATCATGAAATCGCCAGCGTCGGACGTGGCGATCACAAAGATGCCGCCACAATCGTTACACACGCCCGCGCTCTTGTCCATATCCTGCGTTTCGGTCATAACTGTACTAACCCTCGTCATCTGGATAATCACCTAACTTGGGAATCCAAACCGACATTCCACGGAATGGCTGCTCCAGTAGGTGACTCAGAGCTATTCTCAGTTTTACGTCTTTGCTGAAACAATTCGGATGCTAGCTATGGCGTTCAAGGGGACGACACAAAGCGATGCATGGTCAGCTTCTTGTCGGATAGAATACAAATGTCCCCTATGTTGATCATGACAGAGCGATTCCCGATTGACCGGTTCTACATCTGGATGGGCTTGATGGCCGTGTATTTCGGGTGTCGAAATCAAAGTCGATACCAGCGGAGTCATCTACGATTCTCGCTCATCACGACTCTCGGACGCGTCTGTCTGTGAGATCGAATGGAATGGAGAGATTGTTTCGGGCGGCAACTCTTCGATGAACTGTTCGAAGGGCTCTGGTGAACCACTATATAGCGGCAGGATGGACCGTGAGACGAAGGTGTCTGAAGCGGGAAACCGTGAGATGCTATGTCCGAAGTTTCCCGCTTCACGACTCGCGCAGTTACGTTGGCCAAAAACGCTGTCGATGACAGAGACGAATCCGTCGCCCCTACTGGAGGCGGCGGATTCGCCGATCACGCTCTCGTTTCGCTCCACTGTCTCCGAGTTTACCTCGAGAAATCCTACCGGGTCGCGCTGGATCTTCTGAGCGAGATGCCACAAATAACGGGGAAATCGGCCTGAAGCGGCCGATCTCCCTCATCATTCGACGTTAGTCAAAGCGTTCGATAGGTTCACCGTGGCGATTTGGCGAGTGCTGCTGCGCCTCGAGTGATCTGCGCAAGGTTTGGATGTTAGAGGAGGACGGTTGTTTCTGCGGTAGGGTTTGGCAGAACTTTTCGATGCTCGGTTTCGCTTAGTCTGGAAGTATTCGCTGATCGCCGCCTACTCATCGATCCTGAACGTCAAAAGGTTACGCTAGCCCCTAGCTCCGCGGCGGGTCAGGAGCCTTCTCACCAACGCGGGGTCCACTGATACACCGCCTGATGCGACCTCTTGATGCCGATGCTTTCAAGCGCGGCGGCCGTTTCTCGGTACGAGATTCCCGCTGAATGGATCCGCAGAACGTTCATACAGAAAGAAGCCAAGGAGAGTATGGCAACAGCCACCTGTGGTGAGTGTGGCAATGAAACAGAATACGACGAGACAGACTCTTCAGACCAGATTCCGTGTACACACTGTAATAATATGATCGAAGTATAACTCTACAGGGCGCTCTCACCGCTACTAGAGCGCTATTGTTCGACTTCGAAAGAGACCTCGACCTCAGCCTGGTATTCGTGGCCATCTTCAGTGGCCACCTCGACACTCAGTCCTTCAACCTCGATCCAGTGAACGTTGTCGAGAGTATCGGTTGCCCGTTGAGCAGCGCTATCAACCGCATCTTCGAAGCTTTCCGGGCTGGTTCCGATCAAATTGACTTTCTTGTACGTCATGCCGGCTTCAATAGGGGACATTGAATCAAAAAAGTGTCCATCTTTCAACTGGATAGCACGAGAACAATAGCGACTAAGATCGTGAGAAATACTGAAGATCGCTATCTTCGTCTATCGCTCCATCGCCATCACCGTCGATGCCATCACCATCACTATCATCGTCGTCATCTTCGTCCTCATCGTCTTCATCTATGTGACCATCACCATCATCGTCTATGTCGTTGCCATCATCGTCGTCACCTGGCCCCTGGTAGGCGTCGTCGGTATCATCAGTTTCTTCGACGTCATAGATCGAGTCGCCCTTTAGTGGGATGTCGAAGTAGTTCTCCGCGTTGACTGCGCTCAACGTCGGATCGGAGGCAATCAAGGCAAGGGATTCAAGGAACCCTATCCTCGAAGCTTCGACTTTCAATCCATAGGCACGTGATCCGTATGATGATGAGTTTCCAGACACTTCATACAGGATTCCTGCAGCATTGGTTTGCGGACAAAGCGTGTCCAAATACGATCCCCACAGTGTCGAGTATCCGTATCGAGTCACGCTATCGAAAACCTCCCATGGCCCGGTAGTATTCGCGAGTCGCTCAGCGACAAGCAGGTTCAAGCGAAGTGAACGACGGCTTGTGGATTCATCCAAGAAGGGATTGACATAGTCAGCAATCGGCTTCGATGCTTCGTACCCTGGTGCCTGCTTTTTGAATGCAGGTCCAAACGGTGCCATGACGCTCATAATAGACGGTTCAGGTGGCTCCGTATCTGGAACTGCAGGTATTCCCTGATGATGATGCGTGATAGCAAAATCTGGATCTGCTCGTAAGAACGATTTAGTTACAGCCGCCACCTCGGGAGATAGCCGAAGACCACTCGCCGAAAGCGTGTGGCCTTCGTAGGGAAGATTTAGCTGCCAGAGGTCTTCGTCTTCTTCCCACCACTCTGCTTTACTATCCGAATTAGGCTCGAAGTCAGGGCGGATATTGAAATCACGGTTCAAATCGTAGCCGTTTGAGGCATCCGACGGAGTATAATGATAATAGGGTTCGTGCAGTGAATCACTGGAAGACCATGGCTGAGTGTTTGTTCGGCGAGTTATCCGCTCTTTTTCTCCATCCCCATCTACATCCTGTCCGAACATCGCTCCATCTGGATTGACTCGTGGAACAATCGTCAGAGAGATGTTCTCTAGTATGCGTTCGATTTCGTCGGATGCTGAAACACTCAGATGTTGAAGCATTTGGAGAACGGCTTCAGTTCCCGCCGGTTCATCGCCATGAATCTGTGTGATGAGGTGAACGTTCGTTTTTCCCTCTCCAATGTTCACCTCCCACAGTGGATCGTTCAGTTCTGCAGATTGACCGATCTGTTGCAGTGTAATGAGATCACTCTCTTGATTGAGAAGTTTCAAACGACGTGTCAACTGAGCGTTTGTGAGGTATGCATTTGGATCGTAAGCCGCTCGTGGATCCCTCTCCGTTTGTGCATTTGCCACTCCTTGCGGAATACTACCGATGACTGCTGTCGCCCCCACTGCTTTTAAATAGGTTCTTCGGTCCACAGCTTGTGAACCGATGGCACTGTCTTAAATCTACTTGAGTTGATATTGTGTTTTGATTCTCAGCGATATTTTACATAGAGTTTGCTGAACCACCCGCTGCTGGGAGCGCGGTTGGCTATCGCTGACGAGGCAGATCTCACGTGTCGTTTCGATTTCGATGCTCATTAGCTATGTCGAATATCTCCTTCGCTTCTCGTGCACCCGTGAGCAGTCTATTTTTGCGCCTTGTGTACATTTGACCTTCCAGGAATCACGAGACGTTACCTCAGGTCTAGCGAGAGCACACCACCGTTTCCGGTGCTACCGCTGTGTAGTCAGGCGGATTCAGAGTCAGGGTCTCCTCCGCTCGTTTCTCACCGCTTTGTCAGCGTGGTTCGCTGTTGACCACGAGTAGTTCACGGAAGCTGCTCGGTGACTTCGATAAGCTTCTCTTCGGTTTGCCACCGATAGAGCCGGCCTTCCTCCTCGAACAGGCCAAAGACGCCGTCCTGCATCCAGCCAAACGGGTGCTCTGCGTCCTCGTAGACCCGTTTGAGGACGTGGCTCTTCGAGAAATATTCGACTGTACCGACGAGCAGGCCCTGCTCGACAAGAAAGTCACTGGGATTCTTCTCGGCGACACCGACGAGAGACGTAACGAGATCGGCGATGAGACAGAACTTCTGGATACTGTTGTCCCACTCCCCACGGATATCCACCATCCGGAACGCGTAGGCGTCCTGACGACGGTTGAGGCGGTCGACCACCAGATTTAGTCGTCGAATCGGCTCCTGGTCGTAGTTCCCGAGGATGAAGTACGACCGATCGTTCTCGTAGATCGGCGTGAGTTTACTCAGCGTGTGCAGAATCTCCTCGTTGTCTGCCAGCGAGAGCTCTTCCTGATCGATCTGTTCTTTGGCGCTCGTGAGGATCTGGTCGGGAACTGGCGACTCCTCATCGGACATACCACATTTGCCCTACGCGGAGGAATATGGTTTACCACGTAAACTACTAAGTCAACCACGCCATATTTTACTCTACAGTAATTCACTCAGGGGTAAACTACTTCCTGCGCCAGCGTGTAGACGTTCGTATGAGCACCGATGTGGGGACTACTGAGGAGAGGGAAGCAAGTGAACTCCTCCACTTCGTCACTCAGCAGACACGATTCACGCTGCTAAACAATATTCTCCAGCATCCCCATCAGCTGCCGTCGATGTACGAACTCGAGCAGTTGAACCCGAGCATCAGCGAGGCCACAGTCTACAAGCACATCCAAAAACTGATCGATGCTGGTATCGTCGAGGAGGCTGCGCTTCCTGATGATGAGCGTCGGCAGGGATATCCCTGGAAGTTCTACGGCGTGAGTGATGCAGGGTGGAAGTTCCTCGACGAACACAACCTGCTGAAGTCTGAGGAAACGCTCCAACGCATCTACGAGACGACCTCCGACAAGCCAGAGAAGATGCTCAAATACGAGAGCGCGCCGCGACCGAAGTGACTTCCGCCCAATAGATTTGGGAAGGCCGCTCGGAAAGATCGAACGCGGGCAACGGCAGCGTATACGGTGTGCGCCGCTCGTGCTCGCGTTTACCGACGACAGGGCTCCGCTCCAGCAGACGAGTCGCGATTCGTCGCGGATCACATACGCCGATGCTCGGTTCCAGAAGGGGCCGGTAGATGCTCGCGATGGGACTGACTAGGTCAGTACTGCCCGAATCACGAATCTCGTGACTCAAGACTGTGGCACGTCAATCACGTCAGTGAGGGTACGCCTCTGCTTTTCTCGGCCGACCAGAAGATACAATTGATGATACGACACCACCGTAGGTGATTTCCGTTCGTTGGCAGCGACAGTCACTCGATATCCATTCCTGCAATGATGTCGAACGTTTCACTCCCGTCGAATCGTGTCGGATCAAATCGACTGACGCCATCGCCACCGAGAATCTGCTCTGCGATATGTTCGCCAAGCGCCGGAGCGCGCATGAATCCATGACCATGAAACCCGGTCGCAACGAACACTCCAGACCGAATCTCGCCGAACAATGGATCTCCATCGGGTGTTGCAGTGCAGAGCCCCGCCCACGTATCACGCACCTCTAATTTGTCCGGAATTCGGTCATCGAGATGACCGCGCATTTTCTCGACGAACTCCTCGTCGGCTGCCCGATTCCATTCGTCGGGGTTGCTCTCGACCCGCTCGGTCCCATCGCCGATGAGCAGACCGTCTTCGTAGGGTCGGAAGTAGTAGCTGTCAGTAGCGTCGTAGCACATCGGCACGCTCTCGGTCGTCGGTGTCGCCTCCGTCACGAGAGCCTGCACTCGATACGGCTTCATCGGGATTGACACGTTGCCTGTAGCGAGAATGCGTTTTGTATGTGCACCCCCAGCGACCAAGACCGCGTCGAACAATTGCTCACCCCCGTCCGAAACGATTCCCGGTGGATCAGTAGTGAGTTCAACTGGGGTTTCGGTCTGCACCGAGGCACCATTCTGACGGGCTCGGTCGACCATCACTTCGACGTACTCCGTCGTGTTCGCATAGCCAGCACCATGCGTCATCGCCGCTACGTTGATGTCGTTCGTCTTTAGCCCCGGAAATCGCTCGCCGAGTTCAGTGGGCTCGACAAGCGTGACGTCTCTGCCCAAATCACGCATCCGTTTTGCTTGTCGTCGAATCGCGCTCGCTCGTTTTTCATCGTCGGTATGGGCGAACCAGACGTAGGGCCACTCGGTGAACACATTCGAAAGTTCCCGAAACCGTTCCAGCGAGCGACTCCCGATCGTTGCGTCGGTCCGATCAGCAAATGCATCGTAGCAGACCCCTGCTGCTCTTCCACTACTTCCGGCTGCGAGGTCACCCTTTTCGTACAAGGTTACGTGAAAGCCTTTGGCAGCGAGATCAGCCGCGGCGGTAGCACCGATTGCTCCACCACCGACCACCGCTATTTCCGAATGCATTGTTGGTCGTTTCGAGACCCCACTATAAGTGACCTTAGACGCCGAAGGCATAGATAGTGAGTCGGAGTCTACAACGCTCGCCGATCCGTCAGATGATATATACACATCAGAAGTGCAGTGACCTGGGCTTGGTCGCTCGACAAGAAGGATTCAACAACTTCGTGATGTGTATCCGATTCTTTCCCAGTAGAGCATATGACTGCTCTTTTCGAAAACCTGGATCGCAAAGTTTGGGATATGGTCAGCAAGATCTCGGTCGATTGATGGTTCGATTCTCATGGAAAGAGGTGACTTAGATCAATAACATCTGGTTGATGGGAAAAGTATTTGCCGTGAATAGCGATGAAAGCGGTCTTCAGGGGTCCCAATGATCACGTGAACGGTAGTTTCGGGGTAGAAATCCCATTCTACGATCTCAGTGCACGCGTGGAGATTCGAAGTGACTGTCCTGTACGACCTCGATCTCGACCGGCTCGTCACGATCGCCGAAGGGAAGCATCTCCGTGATCCGGCCGGTGAGACTCGCACGCTGTGCTTGCTTTTCAGCGTCGAGTTCCAGGATAGCGAACATCGCCAACTCCTCAAGGTCGTTTTCTTTGGCGAGTTCCAGCAGTCGCCGCTCGTCTTGCGAGTTTTCAGTATGCAGGAACTGGTATAGTTCGACGATACCGATCACGTTGAGCATCCAAGGGTGAACTCCAGCAGCTTTGGTTGAGAGGTAGGGAATGACGCCCTGAAGGCCCGAAACGGCAGTTGATTCCCACGGGGTACTCGTGACGGTTGCAATATCGCCAAATAGCCTCTTGGCTTCGGCACGGCTCTCCTCAGGAACAGCCAAAATGAGCATCCCCGAGGAACTCGCAAGGGCAGTCATCTGTTCCCAGGTATGGCTGTCCGTAAGACCGCGATTCGATTCGACTTCGACGATTGCATTCGGAAGAGAGATGTCCGGGATGTGCCCCGCCACGAGATCCGGACGACCTCCCTCCCAGCCGATGTGGTCGACCAGCTCGTTGACCCCGCCGGTGAGTCGCTTGAATCCGTCTGCTGCCTGTTCGACCATCTGATGATGAGTTCCACGATAGGGGCGAGGATCCCCAACGAGTTCGATAGCACCTAAACCACTCACGATGGATCGAAGTCTCCCTGACCGGTCGTCCCTGCGTTCGTCTTCATCGATCCGCTCGTTCTCTAGCTCTATCAAGAATACTTCCGTCTGTCTTCGTGGATGCTTTCTGTTCGTGTTGAGGGTACCACTTTTCGGGATCCCACTCTTGTTCTCGGTCTCGAATCGTCTATTCGAGGCGTCGGTAGTCTCCCGACGTTGAATTTCTTCCATTCGCCCAAGAATTTGCTCGTCGCGTCGGTTGCGAAGCTGCTTTTGCATCACTGCTAGCGCGACGCTACTCCCGGTGGAGATACTGACGGCAATTAGAGCGGGAGTTACCATAGTTCTCCTATTCGTTTCTCTTAACGATATCTCTTTCTGCGTGCTAAAGGGTGGCCCTCCCCTACTTTCATTGAGGTACGCTGAGTTCTCTCGGAGAAGAAAATGCCCCCAGATAGACTCCGTAGTATCGTTCCGATGTTCGGTGGGGCGACCAACTATGTCGACACACTCACTGAGATACTAGAGTTCGTCGGGACTCAGCAGCCGACAACGAAGGCGTTCGTTGATTGGCATCGCAGCCGATTCCAGAATGTATCGAGTGAGAAGTCGATTCGCCGTCGAATCGATTATCTCGAAGACGTTGGCTTCCTTGATGTCACCAGCGGTCGGTGGACGCTCGGTGAGGAGGGTCAGGCATACGCCACTACCCGTTCGACGGACAGGCTGCTCGAAACTATGTGTCGGCGCAACGTCGGTCTTCGAAGTCTCCTGTACGCCCTCAGAGCGGGTTCAATGACGATCGAAGACATCGGTCAACAGCAGCTGCGAACTCACTCGGTTCTGGGATGGAATCCATCACAACTGGACATGCCGAAACAGCGTGCCAACTGGCTGCGTAGCTTCGGTCTTGTACAGCGAGATGACGATAACTACACGCTCACTGACGAAGGATGGCAATTCACCGAATCAGCTATCGAACAGTGGTCCAACGACTCGACAGTAGCTACGGAAGACGAGTCGCCGATAGCGGCCAGCACATATGAGACGACCGTCCAGGCTCGGTCAGTCGATCCCGAGTTTCGAGCCACAATTCTCGAACGATATGGTGCTACGTGCCCCGTTTCAGGCGTCGACTATCCCGCACTGCTGGACGTAGCTCACGTTCTCTCGTGGAGTGAGTATCCCGATTGCAGAGCGGACCCGACAAACGTGCTTCCGCTCAGTAAGACACACCATGCTGCATTCGATCGAGAACTCTTTACCATCGATCAGGACTATCGCCTCCAAGTGAATCCCGAATTCGATACTGAGAGCGAAATCTTACGGACCACTATCGTCGATAACGATGGAGCGCCAGTACCGTTCCGAAATCAGAAACCGGATGCAGAGTACCTCAATCGCCACAACGAGACGCTGGATTGGGTCACTACGTGATCGATTACATCCTGTACAAGTACGAGTCGACCGTCGATCATTCAATTCGCTCTGTCTCGGTAGCTGTGTGACCCTAACCCATATTACCCATCCACTGCATCTCCAAGAAGGTCTCACACAGTGGTCGACGCTATCACCGTTATGACTTGGAATCTGCACGGAGAGAACAATCCTTCCAGAGAAACGATAGCAGAGCAGATAGAATTCCTGGAAGAACATCACCACGAGAACAGATCCTCTAAAGAGGATGAACCTCCCTCTGGGGACACGGACCTCTTTCTTCTCCAAGCTGTCGACTATAGCAAGAAAGACGAAACCAAAGACTTCAGTCACTTCCAGCAGATCAAGAAGCACTTTGAGGATCGCGGCTTCCACACGGCAGACAACCGTGATTGGAACCGTCAGCTCCACGACCTCGACGTCCAGCCCTACCACAACATTACGAGTCCGTTCAAACGATGCAAAATCACCGCTAGTCGCTGGCCACTCGATAGAAAAGAGTTAGATCTGAGAAACAATGGAAATGGGAAACCACGGGGCCTCAATTATTTCTACAGCAGCTTCCTCACTGGTCCGTTCGTCTCCGACATCCATCTCCCGGACGAAGACACTACCGACAAGGAGGGACTCGAAGTCTGGAATACGAGCATCATCCACGGTGCAGGCTGGAAAGAAGAGAAAATCAAAGCACTCGAAACAGTCTACAGCAGAATCTATCTCCAGAATCGAAAGACGGACAAGAAAATCATTCTCGGTGGCGACTTCAACGCACCTTGGAAAGAAACCAACGAACAGGGAAACGTTCAGATACACCCCCACAGTCCAGATTCAAAGCATCTCGACAAACCCTTCTACGGAGATCCATACCGCTATCAGGATGGAGAGGGAGGTACCCAACAGTTTTCATTTAACCAGCGCTGGCGGAACGCAGAGAGCTACATCTTCGATGTAGAGAAAAGTGACTGGGACATGAGGGATGCCTACTGGCATGCTGATGATAGCCTCAGCCTACCCAGCACCGACGACCACACTCACGTCGTCAATAATGGAAATCCACCTAACAAGCGATTAGACCACATCCTCGCTGACGACCACTTCACCGTCAGTAGCTGCGAAATCCAGAACGGTGTCGGCGACGACATCGAGGCGAACGGATTCGAGAATGGCGTCACGCCGAGCGACCACGCACCGGTCAAAGCCACGTTACAGATCGAGTGAACTCTCGGCTGGAGACGCGTCGGGTATTATCCTTCGATGACGGTAACAGAGACACGACGGGTCCGCGGGCCGTCACACTCGACGAATAGCACCGACTGCCAGCGTCCGAGATCCAACTCTCCATCAACGATGGGTACCGTCACGCTCTCGCCGAGTATCATCGCTTGAAGGTGCGCGGCAGCGTTGTCGTCGATAACGTCGTGCTCGTAATCTTCGTCGGCTGGAACGAGGTTATCGACTGCTTGGATGATATCGTTCAGTAGCCGATGTTCGTTTTCGTTGAGGATCACTCCTGCAGTCGTGTGCGAGACGAAGACCAGACACGCTCCATGAGAGACATCTGCGGGGACTGCTTCGGCAACTTCGCTAGTGATATCCACGATATCGATGCGCTCGGTGGTCGACACTTCGATGGTCATACGATAGGTGCTTGGCGGGGGCGCTAAGCCTTTCTGGGCCGCCTCTCCATCTCATGAGATCTCAATCTCTGCACCCCAGTTTTCAATCGCTCTATCGGTGAGTCGTCAACTATCCTATCTAATAGCAAGTGACTCGTGACCCTCTTTTCTCCTCTACGCTATTGAGTGGCTTCGGTGAGGTTTGGAATCTCCTCTGCTAATGCTTCTATCTCTGAATACCCGACATGACCTTGCCCAAAGAACGGTGCGTCAATCAGGAGAACTGACCGTCCACCATCGAAATGACACCTTGTTATCTCGAACTCATTTCGTTTGTTCGCGGGTCGCGTGCCAACTAAGTCACAATCGAGACGCTTCTGCATCGGCTTGACGAACTCGTCGGTGTCAGCGTAGCTAATGATGACCTCTACCTTCGGGTTTTCTTTGAGTTTGGTGAAATAGAGATCTATCCGGTTTGGGAGTACTTCTGCCTCGTAATCCTCGAGGGAATCCCAAACCCGCTGGTATGGTTCGAATGTTTCAGGTTTATCAGGATGACATCTGAGAGGGAAAGCTTCCCCACTGAAATGATTGCTATCTTGGCGCCCAAACCGTTGCTCTGCGAATAGGTAGGACGCCGTCTTGCTTTTCCCTGTCTTTGAGTTCCGTCCTTTAGGTGAGGTTCCTTCGAGGGCCAAAAGAAATGCGGCCTGATAATGTCGAGTGGTCGATGTACGAGTACCTTTTTCGACAGAGCGACCATAGGCCATCTCCCATACGTCTACGAAATCCTCTGCGTGATCGAATCCGCGTCGAACGCGGTAGTAGTCCGATAGGTCTTCCAAATATTGACATCGCTTGATCGAATCGTACTCCTCCCGTCCAATGAACCAATAGCGGCCATTGAGGTTTCCGTATCCGAGCCAGTTGTAGAGATTGTCCCTGACGAGAGATTCGGGTAGTCGTTCACCCATTGTTTGCCGTAGTAGGCAATCTTGCTTATAAATTATGAGGCGAGGAAGAAATCCTCTCAGCTTGGGATCCAAGTGGAAAATTCCTACAGTCGAAATACTCGGTTGATTCCCTATGAAGACATCTTCTCTCTGGATTAACCTTTCGACTCCTGGAAAACCTGCTAAAAGGTGTAAAACTCTTTAAAAGCGTCAAGAGCTCTTGTTCGGCGGAGCTGTCACCGCATTCAGAGCCATTCGACCGTCTTGACGACGCTCATACTGTGTGCTTATCAAGCGCCCATAGCGCCATATCCACCTCTCGCGGTGTGAAGTCACGTTCATCAGCAATGGCCCACACCTCGTTTAGGTAGAAGTCATAGGTCCGGGGCCGCTTCTGATAATTGCGGAAATGTTCCAGAAATTCAGCAAAGGTGGCGTAGCTGTCGGTGGCAGCGAGGTCGGGCCGCACTGCGATGAGAGCGCGAAGCGCCCGATAATCGATAATGGCGTAGGTTTCCGGGTCGGCCACCGTCAGTACAGTGGAGGCGATCGGAACCCGAACGCCATCTAAGCGAGACAACGTCTCGACCGCCACAACGGGGTCGTGGGCTTGCAGGGCTGTTCGGGTGAGCCGTGTAACCGACTCTTCATCGTTTCGGTGGACAAGGCGGTCATTCCGCCGGTTTCGATTTTTCCACCTGCCGATCCGAAGCAACTCGTTACGCGAGACTTCGCCGCGAGACTGAATCGCCATCGAGATGGAGCCAAATCGCGCGTCACCGTCCTTTTCCCATTCGCCGTCGGGTGTCAGGTACTCAATGGGCGTGGCCGTCCATTCTTTCTCGGAATTCAAGGGTCAGCGTCAGCACGGAATCTCAACACCAGTTGATCTCCCTGTTATACTCATTTTCACAGATGTTGAAAGCAAGGAGTATGGCTACAGCGACCAGTTCTTCGACAATGGAATCTTCGTCTACTCTGGAGAGGGTCAGCAAGGAGACATGGCTATGGAAGGGGGGAATGAACGGATACTCAATCACAAAGACCGCGGTGATGTACTTCATGTCTTTGAGAAAGTGGGAGACATCAGCGGTGCAGACGTATTCTCGTATGATGGCCAATGCGAGTATGTAGACCACTTCTGGGAACAAGCCCCTGATGTGAATGGAAACTTGAGGCGAGCTGTCCGGTTCAAGCTAGCTCCTCTTGGTGGGATCGAAGCTGATATCACCGAAGCAGAGGCTGCATCGCTCTCCGAAGACGATCTCTTTCGGAGAGCAAAGCAAGCTCTTTCCACAAAGGACACTACCGAAACCACAACATACGGTAGTTCGAACGAGAAATCGTATTTTCGGAGCCAGTTGGTACGAGACTTCGCGTTATCAGTTGCTAATGGTGTTTGCCAGGCCTGTGAAAAGAATGCGCCCTTTAGAACTAATATGGGGAAGCCATTTCTAGAAGTTCACCATATTCATCGCCGAAGCGACGGCGGTCTTGACGATCCAGAGAACATTATTGCAGTTTGTCCTAACTGTCATCGAGAGACACACTATGGAGAAGCTGGTGATGGAATCAACAGTGGGCTTATTCAGAAAGCAGAAGACCGCAACCGTCGATTTTCGTGACTTCCCATCTGCAATTGCTGCCGTCTATTTGTGCGCAATTTTTATGATATCTTAGGATCATTCCATATAGAATGGTCAGCCTCCTCCCCGAATATCCCTTCTTCATCGACTACCGGGATGAAATGCTATCGAGACTCTCTTCGATTGAACAGTTGGCTGTATTGGACGATGAAATCGCCAATAAGGCGGTTCTTAGTCGGTACCAGGGACCGGTCGATTCGTTCGAATGGCGATATTTAGAAAGTCATTATGATGACTTGTTCGTCAAATTCCTCCTCGACCGGATCACGGGGATTGTCGATACAACACCGGTTGAGACACACAAACGAGATTTCCACCAATTTCGCCATGGTATTGCAAGGCTCAACCGACATCTCCCGACACAACGGTCTGTTACTACCACAACGTTAGCGAAGCCAGCCGAACGGATACTCCTCAAGCGCCTTCGACAATCCGGCTTCAATCCGGACGACCTCTCGCTATCGTATATCGAGCGAGGTGGTGGACTGTATCTCCTTGAGCTATTCGTCTCCGCTGCACAGCAGCAGGCACTACACAGAGGGCCATTGCTGACGACACTCCTCAACGAAGCTAGTACCCTCGGAGAGGGGAATCAAGATTCAGTTTCAGAGCTACTCAACTACCCGGTGTTGATGGTCACTCCGTGGAAAAACCAACGTGACGGACTCAACCGGTGGCTAGAGAACGATCAAAAAGGTATTCTTGAGATGGCAACTGCGACCGGCAAAACCGTCGCTGGTATCGCAGCAATAGCATACCTCTGTGGCGACCTTCCCGAACATCCCGACCAAGAGCCCGCTACTAACGACGCCAAAATCCTCGTTGTCGCTCATTCGAACGCGATCCTCAAACAGTGGGAGCGCGAAATCCAGGAAAAACTCGGGCTGCCGATGCCCGAGCGCACCGACGCGGATCTCCCCGACAAGCTCCATTTCGCCACTGGCAAGGTCGAGTTCTATACGGCTCAGTCACTGCTGCCCCGCTATGATCGCGATCTCGAAGACGAGTACGATCTTGTGATCTACGATGAAGTCCATCACTACTCGAATGTCAAAGGATTCGGCAAGGCCATCACTCGGCCCAACTACAAAGCTGCAATCGGGCTCTCGGCAACAATCGGCGATGAGGACGGACCGAAGCGCCGTCAGTTGGAGCAGGTCCTCGCTCCAGTTGTCTACACGTATGGATTACAGGAGGCGTTGGCCGATAGTATCATTCCGGAGTTTGAATGGACCGTCCATCCCACGGCACTCGATCCACACGAACGGAGCGAATGGCAAAAGACGACCGACTCTATTACGAACACCTTCCGAGCGATCAAAGCGAGCCCTGAAACACGGCGCGCCCTTGAACGACTGAGTGTTCCCTTTACCGAGATGCGAGACCTGGGTGACTTCATCCAGGCGTTTCAGGCTGCAGGCATTGAACGAAACGGGAACGTTCCCGACTCCTGGGAACGATTGCAAGCGGCGATCCAGAGTCGTAACTGGATCCGCCACCGGTCCCGCCCGAAGCTCGACGATGCCATCCGACTCGCCAAAGATTACCTGATCGATTCGGATCAGCAGGTGAAGCTCGTCATCTTCTCGATGGATATTGCCTCGGCAAACAGGATTGCTGAGGAGCTTCGTGAGATCTCTGATAACGTCTTCTTAGCCCACAGTAAACTCGCGAGTTCGTCGAAGAAGAATACAAAGCTCGTCCAGCAGAATATCGATGGCTTCGCGAAAGCACAGAACGGTGTGCTCGTGTCCCCGCGATTGCTTGATGAGGGTATCGATGTTCCCGACGCTGAGGTAGGTATCAACGTCGCAGGAACGAAAACACAGCTTCAGCTTGTCCAACGGATGGGTCGGATTCTTCGCAAACATGGCGATAAGAAGCCCCATTTCCATCACTACATCTCGGTTCCCGACGAAGAATATCTCGAGGGGCTCGACTCAAAGGAGTACGCACAGGAACTCAACTGGGTTCGTGAGTTAGGGACCAAGATCGGCCAACAGCCAATCATCGATGACGCGACGGTCAATCCGGACGTTATCCATCATGCAGAACAACGTGGTAACGAACTCTGGGCACAGGACCTTCTCAACGATATTGGCGTTGAAACGGTTCAAGGAACCATCCATCTCGATCAGGTTCTTGAGGATCTAACTGGGCCAGCTGCTGGAACGATTAGAAGCCACCTTGAGATAGACGATAATGAGCTAAGTAGGGACACCTGGCAAGCTACGATGGAGGAACTCCGTGAACAGGATTTACTACCGGTTCCAGTATTGCAGCGGGTCTGGTGGCTGTTCCCGCTATATCGGGAACGGCCATCGGAGCTGGACGAGCTGTTGGTTGAGGTCGTTCGTGTAAAGGGAGATGATAGGAAGACTTCGACAGCCACTACGAGTGAGCAAGAATCAGCGATCGAGGATGAAAAAGACGTTGAAGCTGACCAAGATCTCAATGAGAGTGAGCCTCTGGAATCCGCTCAACAATCGGGACCACCAGATGTCGGCCAGCAGGATACAATACGCGCTAACGGTAGTAATGGAAAGTCCGATGACAAGTGTGTAAGCCATGGACAGTCTAAGAAATGCGATGATCCGGAGGGGAAAGGAGAGATCAACGCAGAGCCGAAATCACCTCAGCAACCAATATCCATCACCGATACCTCTAGGAGCAGTAATCGATATTCCGACAAGACTCGGAGAAGAGAAACTCCCGCTATTGAGAACAAGGACTCAAATTTGCAGGGAACTGCTAGATTGAGCGAGTTTGAGTGGCAACAATCGGAAGGTCTACTAGCGAAGTTGTGGAAACGAATTCGTGGCCGCTGAGTTGTTTCGTTGGCGATTTCATCCGGTACCAGTAGCATACCCTCTCTGTAAGCGGTTGTGTGATATTTGGTACTCCCCCCCCCCTACATTCAAGCAGCAGGCTCTCACTATTGAGCAGTATGCCCTCCGTGAGCGAATACGACATTGCTCTCTCTGGCAAGCTATACGAATATCCGTTTCTCTCCACCGATATTGGTGATCAGATTGCACCGTTGTATGCAAATCTTGCTGAAGAATACGGGATTGACAATGTCCTCGTCGTAAAGCGGTTTCCGACTGAGACAGACGATATCGCTGAGTCCCTTGGGAATGCAATCGAAGGTATTGAGCGACCGAACGTCGTAGGACTGTCGGCTCACGCAATCCATACTTTAGAAGAACTCCCGAATCCGCCTCGCCAACTCGATATCACTGAATCATCGCTACTACTATCTTCGTTTATCAAGCGTCGGAACTGGACTACCGAATACCTTGAGCGAGCATCTGAGAGAGACTCGTTTGAGTTCGACGTCGAGAGACTCGTCCAAGAAGCGACGTGGCAGGGCAATGTGATTAATACAGACGACCCTGTACTCGCGGAACTCGCGAAGGTCAACGATACCTATCACGAGTGGCTCGCTGATGCGGATCTCTTGCCGTCACCAGGGACATTCAGCTACCTGCTAGATGCACTTGCCGATACCGACCTCCAGAATCGAGTCCAGGAAACATATGACGCAGTTTTGGCACTAGAATTCGAGGAATTCACAGCAATTGATCGTGCGTACCTGGCCCGTATCACTCATGATTGCGAATTGATTTGCGTTGCCGAGCGCGACAGCGCCATTCAGCGGACGTGGAACGAGCCTGGTCGAATCTCCGATTATACGCCGGATCTGCATACCACTACTGAGCAGGGAACGACCCCACGAACGACTCCGGCGGCGATTGCTGACTTCTTGGCGACTGGTGATACTGCTGGAGAGCCCGACGATGGATTAGCGACAGTCATCGAAGCCACGACGTTCGAAGAGCAAGTCGGGACTGTCGGTGAAGAAATCGAGCGTCTCCACCGAGTCGAGGATATTCCCTACGACGAAATGGCGGTCGTCCTGCGCGATTCGAATTCGCGAATCCCGGAAACCCTTCGCTTGTTACGGACGACTGGCATTCCAGTTCGATCGGCGACTGTCAGTGGACTCGAGCAAGATCCTGCAGCGCGTGAATTGTATGCACTCACGAGCTGGTGTCTTGAGACGGTCGGCACAACAGTCGGAGAGGGAGATGTCGGGTGGTCCACGGACCGGGCCCGAACTGTGCTCAGTGCACGCGTCCCCGATCTCTCTAACGAGACGCTGGCCGAGATTGCTGAATGCGGTCGTAATGAGAGCCTCACCGCAGCCCTCGACATGTGGCTGCTACGGTCGAATCTGAAACACCGGACCGCTGCCAACGAAGACCCCTTCCAAGCGAAATCCCAGTTCGAACACGTCGATACCGTCCGGTCGCTGGCGCAAACACTGGATGACTCGGACCTTCTCGATGCAACGTGGGAATCTCTCGGTAGGGGCCTCGAGCGGGAGATGCAACGAGCAACGAGCGACAAGATCGCTACCGAACTCGAGCTCCCAGAGGGTGGAGTCCTCGTCGATGCAGCTCGTGTACTGAAAAACACCAGCAAGGAGGCAGTCTTCCTTTTGAGCGTCGTCGACCAAGAATACCCCGCCGATCCACAGCTCAACTCGCTGTTTCCACCCCCAGTGATCGAACAGTTGGAAGAGTATCCTGCCTTCACGACCCCTGATTCGAGCGACGTTCGGCGTACCTTCGAATACGCCAGAGAGGAGATTACACGGCCGCTGCATGCCTATTATGCAGCACTGAGTCGCCGAATGCTCGCGATCGGGGCACGAGCGGCGACGACAAATCTGTATTTCGGTACCTATCGAGAGGACCGTACCGGGAGTGGCCGCAACCACCAGCAGTCACGATTTCTCGACGCAGTAGAAGACACGTTCGGCGAACTCGACCGTCTCGATCACGACGACATCCACACCCACGGTCGGGCAGTGCGATTTTCGTTGAACCGTGTCGACGATGCGTTCGAAAACGTTCGTCGAGCGGGCTTAGTCCGAGACCCTGTCGATCTCGACGCTCTCGAAGCGGATTTCGCTGGAGTCCAGGAACTGCTCCAAGCCGATCCGCCGGAGGATCTATCGGATGCGATCGAAGCACGGGTCGATTTCGCCGAGGGGGTAGTTCGTCGTGAGTGACGATCGACAGCCCGTTTCGCCGTCGAGTCTAGCAGTGTACGCCACCTGTCCGCGCCAGTTCGAATACGATAAACGGTGGCAAGTCGAGACACCCGAAGCCTCCCGCCGCTATCTCGATCGAGGGCTCGTCTATCACGGAGTAATCGAAGACACCTGTGAGCAGTTCAGAGACGAGGAAGCAACTAACGAGGAGATCCGGCGCTTCGCGTTCGAGCGCCTCGATCAGCGATGGGTGACCGAGACTGATCGAGCGCAGTACGCATCCGATGCTCAGTATCACTACGATCGCGATCTCACGAGTGCCGCGCTCGAATCGTTTTTCGACACCGATGGACTAGACCACGTTCGCAATTCAGTCGTGACTGAAGAATGGCTCACCTGCGAGCACAATGGGGTCCAGTTGCGCGGTCGTGCTGATAACATCGTTCGCACCGATGACGGGATTCGCGTCGTCGATTACAAAGGCTCACTCAACGGGATCGTCAGCTGGTACTCGGCCGATCAGATCAGTCAGCATCGAGCGGGCGAGGAGTACGCTGCAGGAATCCTCAAAAGCGTCTTTCAGGCGGCGACGTACATCGAGGGCGCAAAACAACTCGAGATGTACGACCCAGACATGGATGTCGAATTTTCGTTCTACGCGTTATTGAAGGATAAAACCCGGACGCCGCACACGGAGGGTATTCGAGTCACTGTCTCCGGCGGCGAGCGCGAGGTCACCGACATCTACGAGGACAATCGGGAGGACATCTGGGAGATAATCGCCAACTGCTACAGGGGAATCATCGGAGAGCACTACGAGCCCGAGCGCTGGGAGCAGATCCGTGAGCACGCGTGTGGGGACTGTGATTACCAGTCGATGTGTGGCGACTACCTCAGTGGGGAGGTGCGTATCGATGGCTAACGAGGACCCACCCATGAACGAGAGCGCTCAGGATCCGGCTCCCAACGGCGACGCTGAAGGCATGCCGGACCCGCGGCCAGACCAGGAAGCGATCATCGAATCCGACGAGTATCCGATGCGCGTGCTCGCCGGTGCCGGGACCGGGAAGACGTTCACGATGGTGCGGAAAATCGAGCAGTTGCTCGAAGGGGACACTGCACCGGATCGAATCCTCGCGCTGACGTTCACGAACAAAGCTGCCGACTCGATGCGCGAGAAGCTCGTCGATCGAGTGGGGCCCCAAGGCCACGATATCGAGGCCTACACCTATCACGCAGTCTGCCACGAACTGCTGCAGGATTTCGCGTATCACGCCGATCTCGATCCGCGCTACTCGATCGCAACGGACGCGGATCGACTGGCGATCGTCTACGACGTACTCGATGACGTGCCCTATCGGTTCACGAACCCGGATGTCTACGAAGGGGTCGCATTCGCCGACGGAGCGACCGACCGGCTCCTGAAATTCGTCCAAGTGATGAAGCGGGCCGGCATCATGCCTGCCGATCTTCGGGAGTACCTCGTCGAACCGGCCCGTCTGATCGAGCTCGAAGGCCTCGTCGAACGCATCGAGACTGCCGTCGAAGAGCATCTTCGGGTCGGTTGGCAGACGATGACCGACGAGCGAATCGAAGAGCTACAGAGCCGACTAGAGACCTTCCAAGACGAACTGCAGGCCGAACACGACGCGTTGGCCGACGACGGTATCGAAGCCGATATCGCCGGCTATCTCGACGTGATGGACGGAGCATGCGATGCGCTAATGGAGTTTTTCGAGCGGCGATCGTCGGAGATCGTCGATGGCGATCTCACAGCAGCCCTGAAGCTTCCGGCCCATCTGTTCGGATCGTACAGTAACGCGCCATCGGGTATGCCCTCGATATCGTACGAATTCCCCAAGAAACTCCGAACGTTCGTCGAGAGCTGTCAGACCGTCTCGGACCTCGTCGAGGGATACGAAGCCTACGAAAAACGGCTTCATGAGGAGGATCTCCTCGATTTCAACGACCTCGTGTTGCGAACCGTCGAGTTGCTCGAGGACGATTCGGTTAACGACTGGATCACCGGACAGTACGACTACGTTTTCTGTGACGAGTATCAGGATACCGACGCCGTCCAGTTCGAGCTAGTCCAGCGAATGGTTCGTGACGACCAACTATTCGTGGTTGGCGATGATGATCAGGCGATCTACGAATGGCGTGGCGCGGACGTCGACAATATCGGGCCACGCCTCGATGCAGCATTCCCCTCGTTGACCGACCGGACGCTCGAAGAGAACTTCCGCTCGCGCCAGCCCATTCTCGATCTCGCGAACAACGCACTCGACGAACTCGACGAGCGTGGCAGTGACAAGGAACTCACGGCGGTCGAAGACAAGGCCGACGCCACTGAGGGAGTGATCACGATGGAGGGGGCCGAGGAGTCGGACGACCAGGCTGAGCAGATCGTGAACGCGATCACGCGGCTGCTGAGCGGCGATGGGTCACAGATCGACGAGGAGTACTCGCCGGGCGACATCGCGATTCTCGTCCGGAAGAACCGGCATGCGCGACCGATTATCGACGGCCTTTCCGAGCGCGGCATTCCGTACGAACTCGGTGGCGATCTCGCTGCAGAGTCAGTCGGTGTCGAAACCGTCGTTGCTGGCCTGAAGGTGCTTGCCGATCCGAACGATGAGGTTAGTCTCAACCGACTCCTACGAATGCGCTACCGGCTGCACGAATCCGATCTGCGGCGGCTCAATATCAGGCGTCCAAGCGGTGGCGGCGGCACACTTCAGGAGCGACTCCTCGAACTGCCGCTGGAGACGTTCGAGGAGCCCGAACGAATCGAACAGGCTCGAGAGGATCTGCAGGAACTGTGGTCGCTCCGATCGACATACTCGCTCTCGCAACTCTATCGGGAGCTGAAATCGACGCTGAATCTCGAGTGGTTCCTCTCGGAACAAGAGCGGCGTGATCTCAAGGCTATCGACGAGATTATCGATTCGTTCGACGAGAGCACGATCGAGCCCGAGCTATCGACCGACTTCATCGAGTTTCTCACTCGCCACGGATCGATTACGGAAGGATCCAGCCGGAGCATGGAACAGCAGCCCGAGACCGACGCGACTGCCGTCTCGATCATGACGATCCACAAGAGCAAGGGTCTCGAATTTCCTGTCGCCGTTCTCCCCCGCCTCGAAGCCGACCAGTGGGAGCCAAGCACCCGGACGTACGACGACATCGAACACGCCCTCACGGAGGGCGATCCTGCAACGGTGGATTTCGCTCGTCCCGACGAACGCGAGGCACGCCGGCTGCTCCACGTTGGGATCACGCGGGCCGAGGACTGGTCGATTCTCGTTGGTCGTCACGAGGAAGCCGACGAAACCGACGAGGATGACGGGATTTCGGCCGAAATGGTCGACGAGATACTCGGAACTACCGTCCCCTGGAGTGCTGCAGGCGTCTCGTTTCCGATCTGGGAGACGATTCAGTCGAGCCTACCGTCGACGGCGATCGATGGGACGGATACTCTCGCAACACCGATCGAAACGACCGAGCGAGTAGCAGCGATCGACGACGGTCGTTCTCTCTCGCGCTCGGAGGCCCAAGAGCGGATATTCGAACTCGCACGAGCAATGCTATCTGGTGATCTGGTTTCGACCGGCCGAGAAGACAGTCCAATAGACCCCTCTGTCCTCGGCGAGCCACGTGGTCAGCGCCTTCAGCGACGACACAGCTACACCTCCCTGGATACACTCACCACTTGCACCCGGCAGCACTACCTCGATCATGTCATCAGAGCGTATAGTGATCCGAGTGCAGCGATCTCGTCAAAGGGTTCTGCTAAGAGAGGTTCTACTGGTGGGCCGGAAACACCGAGCGTCCGAGTCGTAGGGCTCCTCTTTCATGCTGTTGCGGAGCGAGCGGCCAAACGTGGCTACGAGACGCCGGAGCGGTGGAAACAGGCCGCCGAGTCGATCGCCGCTGCTCGGGGGCAACGTGGCGCTCTCGATCGTGTTATCGACTGTATCGACCGCTACTTCACGATGGTCGTCAGTGAGTGGTCCATTCGTGGTGCGGAGGTCGATTTCGATCTCACAATCGAGGGCAACACCGTGGTCGGACAGATCGATGCGTTGTATCACACGACCGACGGCGAGAAAGTCGTGATCGACTACAAAGCAACCGATCGTGACCGATCGATCGATTCGGATCTCCAGTTGCCGATCTATCTCCTTGCTGCTCGCGACCTCTTTGGGGAATCGATCGCCACCGCCGGCTATGCGTACGTGGGTCGTTACGGCCCGAAGGTCGTGACGCGAACGTTTGCCCGGGAGGAGTTACAGGCTGCTCGCGAAGAGCTTCGAGAGCGCCTTCAGGCAGCCGAGCATAGCTCCTACGGTGACTACCAAGCTGGAGACCATTGCCAATACTGTGCTCACCAAAATCTCGCTTGTAGTGACGCTATCGAGCTGGATTAAAAGATCGTCGGAGAGAACGACGACTACTGATCGTGGGCTTCGATAATCGCATTGTCGCGCTTGATGAGGGGTTCGACTTTCGGGCTCCGACAGTCGACTTCGAGTTTTTCATCGTGCCACGCCATTCCTCCCTTTCCTTTCCAGACGCCGTACAACGTCACTTTGGGCAGCGTGAGGACACCGAAGAGAATACTCAGAAGATAGAGGGTGTCCTGTATCTCTTGCCAGGATCCAGTCAATTTTCGTGGCAGTCCTTCCGGGAACTCAACCCGCTGGGCATGGATGCGATGTGAGCGAGCACGCTCGATGAAGTCGCGGTCGTTGCTAAATAGCAAGACTTCCTTGCGGGTTTCGCGTTCGTATTCGTCGTAGCCTTCGATGATCTCCTCATCGCCCGTGTCCGTCGTGAACTCATCACCGTACTGTTGGTCGCGCAGCTGGCGATAGCAGAGTTCGCCCAGTCGACCTTCGCGACTCGCCCCCGCAGGTTGGTTCCAGAGTGCTTCGAATTCGGGGCCGAACGCTTCAACAAGCGATTGGGTGTCTTTTCGCTTGCCGCCCCAATCTAGCTCATCGCGGATGCCAGTGGCGAGCGCAAACCCGTTGATAACTGGCTCGTCAGTGGAACGTAAGCCAAGCATATGTGCTGGTCGCCAGGGCATGATATTGGTATCGAACCCTGCTAAGACAGGGTCAGCACCCGCGTTGAGGTCTGGGTTCCCATAGCGATCGAGAAAGTCCGCGATCTCCGAGTCGTTCCCTGGCGACAGTAGTCCCCCGGCGAGAAAGGCACTGAGATACGATCGTGGACTCGGTAGTTCGTTGACCGCTGGTGCGCCATAGGAGCTATTGACGGCACTGCGGGCATCGGAATACGTCTGAAAGTCCTTCGACAGGCGAACAGTACTCGACTGTGGGCCACCGAGTTCGATTCTGAACAGCTCGCCAACGTCACTCCCGGGATGACTGACTGGGATAGTCGTCTCACCACTATCGTATAGCGCGTTCAGCAAAACCGTCAGTCGAGAACGTGCGAGTTGCATTCAGTAGACCTCCTTGAAATCGATAAGCTCGCTCTCAGTTCGTGGAATTTCGGGATAGGATCGGCCATGATAGTCGGAAGATTTGAGATGGAAATAGTAGACGCGATCGGCGTCATGAATCATTCCAACGGCAAATGCGATCGCCGACATGAACTTCCGCCCGGGAGTGAAATCGATCGCCACCTCTCCCTCGGTGTCGTCCGTGTCGTCGATTGCATCCTTAGCATGTGCCTGAATTTTGTCGAACTCGAGTTCGTTGTCGATCGAGGTTAGTCTGATCTCCGGTTCGTCCCCACCATATGCAGTGATGATCTCCGTCGCGATATCGAGCGCCTGATCCACTTGTTCGGAGACGCCAGGATTTTCGAGGATATGCAGACGGTCGGGGATGAATCCCTGCTCACAGGCAGCGTTGATCGGATTGACAATTGCCTTGAGTGTAGTACTTCCATTCGTGACCCACACGTTCACCATGAGCATGATTCTACGTCCTGTTACTTGGCATTTTGGTAGTTTAGATTAAATTTGATGTTATCAGTACCAACGATCTACGAGAATCAAAGAAGGAGCCTCTGTACCACCGCCTACTCTGGGTTTAAGGGGCAGCAACGTCGAAAACCTCATAGAGCCGATCAAGTGTTTGCTGATCTTGCAATCTTGTAACCGTGTTCTGGTTGGCGTATAGTCCCTTTTCCCAGAACGCATTTTCTACGTCAAGCGTTTTCTCCCACTCAACGCCGATCAGATACTCCCGAAGATCGGGGTCCTCTTCGTCTCGGCTTAAATCGCCTTTGAGGGGCGCTTCAGTGATTGGAATCTCATCTTCTTCACCTTCAACACTGACCATAAATTCCGGTGCCGGCGTCTTTTCTTGAGTGACAATCCCCACTCCGATATATCCTTCTCCAGGATTATAGACAAAGATGCGTTTGCCTTCCGCCACTTTCTCCATCGTTCGATGATACCACTCGCCGTGGCCACCGGTAATGAATCCGTATTCACGAGCATCTTCCCATTTCCGGTACTCGTTCTGTCCGAAATTTGCGTAGAAATCGTATCCATTCCAGGGTTCTTGGATGGCCTCTTCCTCTGTTTCTTCTGATTCGTAGGGATCCTTTAGCCAGGTGCGGGCAATGTACTCCCGGCCCTCTTCCATGTAGTAGTTGAATCGAATCGCGTTTATCGGAACCTCAAATTCTTCGGAAAGATACTCGATAATGCGCTCCGTAGAGCTGTCTAATTCGGAAGAAACAATCGTCAACTTATGCTGGTTGTTCACTTCTTCAGGTCCGGTTGGCGCGTCGTCTCGAGCGGGATAGAAAGCAGAGCCGAATCCCGCTTCGAACGTATTGGTGTGTTCGTCAGATGCTTCATAAAGATCCTTTACAGCCTGATAGTCAAGGCGTCTAACCCATGACGCATAGTCAAGAATCTGCGCAGTAACATCTCGTGGTGAGCGATCTCGCTTCAGTTCAACAACGTGAAGATCACCGCCTTCATCTATCGCTAAAATATCGAGGCGTTTCCCGCTTGGTGTCGTTATCTGTCGGTCGATAACGAGGAGCGGCTGGCCGAGGACATTTGGATCTTGGAGGAGGAACCGTTCTAAACGGTCTTCACTGTCCAGATTCGTAGAAGAGACACGATGAAAGGTATCGTCGCCCCCGATTCTCCAGAGCCCTAGATCGATTGGCATTGGTACTCTCCATTTATCGCTTACATAAATTATGCTCGCTGTTTTTGGTGGGTTATATTGCAACCTGCTTCTGATCGAGAAGTATGAATACTCACCCACCAGAGAATCTCTCCCAAGGTGATCAGCTCGATCAGGCCGATATTGAGGCACTCTTTGATACGGGCTTTGGCTATCAGATCTCGGGGATCAACCCTCGCCGTGACGATAGTGACCGACGATATGTACTCGTTTTCGCCAACGAAGACGGTCCGTATAGCGATACCGTACAAGCTGGTCAATTCGAGTATATTGGAGAAGGACTGAACGGCGATCAATCCAGTTCATCCCCAGGGAACGCAGTGTTGATCGATGCTGTGTTGAATCCGGTGCCGATCTACTTTTTCTACAAGGGTACAGGCGAACCCCACTGGGAATATCAGGGTCAAGTAGAGGTGGTAGGACACGATTATACTGAGCGAGATGGCCGCAACGTCTTCGTGTTTCAAATGGCGCATAAAGCGTCTGCGGAGCACGTTAGTGAGAGCGAATCGAGACCAGGACTCTATCTCGTGCCGATCAGTGATGAGTGGTACAGCGAATTCGAGCGAACAGTCGTCTCGCCGTATACTTTCGACAGTGCTGATGTAACTGCCCTACCCGACGAAGTAACGCAACCCGATAGAGTACGCATCTGGGGAACCACTGAGACTGATTCGTCGAAAAAGCAGCGTGCCATCGACCAACTGGAAACCGGTGACATCATGCTTTTCTACTATAGCGGTAAATTCATCGCGGCTGGTCGCGCTGGTATGGTTCTCACAAGTCGCTCTCTTGGAACTTCGATATGGGCAAATCCATCCAGCAAACACATCTTCACCCTCACAGAGTACACCGACAATCCGTTGTCAATCGAACGAATCTGGCCAGCATTAGGTTACGAAGGCCGCCAGGTCGTGCAAGGGTTCACACGAGCAAGTACCGAACGGGTTCACCGACTCATCGCTGAGCTGGGAGCTGTCGAAGCTGTGCTCAATCCATCTCCAACAGTAGTGACTAACGCGGATCCCATCGCAGTTGACCGCGAGAAAGAACGGGTAGCGACTGCTCTCGAAACGAGTCCAACTCTCATCGAAGAGACAATCGAGTATACCGAGCATCGGCGACGAGCACGAGACACTGCGTTCGCTACCATCGTGAAGGATGCATACAGCAATACCTGTGCCGTCTGTGGGAGTCAACGCGAATCACCCGATGGAATCCCCGAAGTTGAAGCCGCTCACATCTATCCAAAACGGGAGGGTGGGAGCGATGATCCACGTAATGGACTCGCTCTCTGTCGATTGCATCACTGGGCATTCGACGCCGGCTGGTTCGGATTCTCTGATGACTGTGGGATTGTTGTTCGGGAGGCTCCTTCGAGGACTGGCTACGAAGAATTTCAGACGCTCGAGGGCACGGAACTGCAGGTGCCGGAAAACGAGTACAAGCCACACCCGCTTTTTTTGAGTGCCCATCGTGATCTAACGGGCTTCGAGAGTAGCTGAGGGATGAAAAGCGGGCCAAAATGGAACGATAGTCTGGACTATGTTTGTGCACCTTTCAGCATATTCGAATTGCGCAAGCAGCGAACACTCATGTGCAAGATAGTGAGCACCACTCAAATTAGTCTCGACCGCTGTACGCTGATGAGTCGCTGAGTCTCGTATCTCAGCACAAGCAAACAGCACATGGTCTCAGAACATCTGACGATGGTTGGAAAGTCGACGCATATCCTGCTCTCTACTCCATGTCCATCGAGTACCGCCTTACCGATCTCTGCGAATACTGTGATAGTCTGCCACTCAGTGCCTCTAACGGCGCTTGCAGGCAGATGTAACTGGCGCGGTATCAGCATGCTTCCTATACCAGTCAGAACTGTTGAATTCGCTGTCGAAACACATTATGAAATCGGTCACCATATTCCAGTAGCCAATCGAGATACTCCTCCCACTTCTCGCGGTTTTCGAGGTCAGCATGCCGTGTGATTCTGAGATTGCTCCGCATATTTCCGCCTCGTGTTTCTCGAGGTTCCTCCCACTCAACTTCGCATTCAAGCTCCCGTTCGATAGCGTCCTCTTCGTCTTTCAACTCCCAAAACGCCTCTTCGTTGTCTTCGATGATGAGATCCAGACATAATATGTCCTCTTCGAAGAGATTAACAAATGAGATATGGAATCCACCCTTCCCGATCGGGTTGCTGTAGTAGTGGCGTGCCTTTGGTGTGCGAGATCGGAGTCGGGTCGATGAGTGCTCGATTCGGTCACGGAATTGGGTCCAAAATTCCTCTTGTAGCTGCTTGACGTCCGATATTTCGCCATCCGACCGCTGGGCCTTCTCCTTCCACTCGCTTGGATCTTCGACGGGATTCAACCGGATCGCTGGTGGAGAGTCACTAATCTTCCAGACTTCCAACCGAACGGCGAACAAGTCAATGCCTTCTCGACTGTTTTGATTCAACCACTGGAACGCATCGCGGTGCTCGTCGCTGAATTCGGGCGCGATCCAGACGATAATATCGGCATCCACGCCGGCCGCATACGCGATAGATTTTCCGAGATGATCGTGGTCAGACTGCTCCAACTGGTTTTCGATAACGACCTGTCGACTATCATCAACGACCTCAGCAAGAATATCGAGATTGTATCGTCCAACACTCCGCTCTGTCTCGATCACTTCCAAATCCAGACCGAGTACGTCCTCTAAGTAGGATCCTTCCTCGTCTCGAATCGAGTTCGCTAACCACGGAGTGAAGTTATGAGCTTCATGTTTCCAGTACTCCCGTACGTTTTGAGGCACAAGTTCGTGAAAGACAGGTCCGTCGGGTTCTGCCATGACTGACAACTCCCTCTACGAATACTAAAGCGTTGTACGGTTTCATTGACGTGTATCCAGTAAGCCGTATCGTCGGCGACAACGATGGCTGTGGACTTGCTCGTACCGTCACTGCCTCCACCAATCGGTGACCGTTTCTCATGTTCGCAGTGCTACAGCACGATCCACCATTTCAGCGCGACCGATACGTAGTCACTCTGTGCTATTGGGAATTGTAAGCAGGAATTGTGAGGGAAGGAATGCCCTCCTCCCTCACGGTGTCTTGCGGGTTTGGATGCTAAATCGCTGGGCTTTCAGTTGCCGGCAGACAAAATCGGTGAGTGGTGAACGTCGAGCACCGCGAGAACGACTGGCTCGTTTCGCTGTCATGGGAAGAGCGCGCCGATATCTACGCCGCCGGCGAGGATTCTTCCGAGCGTGCTCTCGCCGTGGTTGCCGACCGGGCTGCTGTCGATATCGACGAGCTGCACTCGCCGGTCATACGGACCAATGGCGATGGGATGGAGGTCGTGGTTCGGCGACGTAGATGAGCAATCCATTTTCGCGCCTTGTGTAACATTTGGTCTTCGGGAAACAACAATACGTTACCTAAGGCATAGCGAGAGCACACCACCGTTTCCGGTGCTACCGCTGCGTAGTCAGGCGGATTCAGAGTCAGGGCCTCCGTCACCCGTTTCTCGCGACTCTGTCAGCGTGATTCGCTGTTGACAGAGCTATCTTCGATTCCGAACCATACTGGCGAGTCCGCTAAAGGCCACTCGCAGGGGGACGGGCAGTGAAGGAGGTCACGCAACGTGTGGCGAACGAAGCTCCGAGGTCGGTGGCGCGTGCTTTCTATGGATATTGGATGGCGAGTCGATCATTGTCCGGCCTCCTCAGGAGGGGATTCGTCGAGACTCTCGATATTGAGGAGCGTTGGCGCGTGCGACTGGGTGGCGACGTCTGAAGTTATGGCGAGGCGCGCTTCGACTAGCCATTCGTAATATCCCTGGTGAAATAGTCGATCTCTCGGTGGTCGCACTCAGTCCAGTACCAGCAGGTAACGGAGACGAGTCGTTTCTCGGCAGGACGGTAGGTATAGACGAACTGAATTGAGTGAATTGGAATTGGTAGAAATAATACAATTTCTTACTTCTTGTGTTTAGTCCAATAAGGGCACGTAAATTTATTCACCTCCCCGCCCTCCCCTACAACGAACACGATGCCACGACCCAGAACCACGGTTACTCGCCGCGAGAACAGTGTTCGAGCCAGCGAACGTTCCGGAGGCGCATAGCGTGGTACAGATCGATGCAGTCATCGAGGACTTCCTGACGGACAAAGGCAAAGGTCAGGGTGGCGAGAGCGGTAACTATCGTCAGGACGCAGGCCGAGAGCTCGATCGGTTCGTCGGCTTCCTCACCGGCCACGAAGATAGCCCGACGTCGTTCGATGAGTTGGGTTCGAGCCACCTGCGCGAGTACGCCCGTCACCTCACCCGCCAGGGATGGACTGCGGGCACAGTACGCACCTACTACGCGTACGTCTCGGCGTTCTGTGGCTGGGCCGTCCGCGAAGGCCATCTCGCTGAAAACGTCGCTCAGCGGCGCAACGCCACCGAACCCATTCCCGACGACGGAGGTCACAAGAGCGGCGACCAACAGGCGTGGTCCGCTGAAGATCGCCAGCAACTCACCAGCTTCGTCGACGAGCAGGCCAGCACTGCAATCGACAACGTCAGCGAAAACCGTGAGGCGGCAATCAAAACCTGCCGCGACCGTGCGCTGGTCTATCTCCTCTCGTACTCTAGCGTGCGTGGTGCGGAGATTCTTCATGATCGGAGCGACGAGCGCCGTCAAGGGACTTCGGTGGGATGACGTCCACCTCGAAGACCGCTATGCGACGGTCTTCGCCAAAAAGCAGCGCCTCGACGATCGAGGTCTTCCTAGCCCGATGATCCATCCGCTACAGATGTACCGGAAAATCCTCGACGCACCGAGTGAGAGCTGGCCGGTGTTTCCCTCGTTTCATCGCCCGACACTCTCTCAACGAGTGAAGGACGAGTTGGACAGTCGTGGATATACCGCCATGGAGATCGAGGAGATATGTGTCGACCATTCGTTAATCGAGGTCTGTGTTGAGTACGACATCGAACCGCCATCGATAACGACCGACGCTGGCCGGCACGTTCTCAAACAGCTCTGCGAGGAGGCGGGTATCGAACTCGATGACGACGAAGAGTATCTCATGCCCCATGGTGCTCGGCGCGGTGCCGGCGAGGTCCTTGTCCGTACGTCAGGTCATGCAGCTGCCGCTCGTGCCCTCGACAACTCTGAAGAGGTCGTTCGCGAGCACTACTCGCATATCGAAGCCGGTGACCTTGCCGACCAGATGACCAACGCTTTCGAGGAAGCCGATCAGCAGGGCAGCTTCAGTAATGAATGGGGTGGGCATAGGTTACCCTTCTAATCAAGCCATCAGTCATGAGTAGAAATAGCCCTGTCGCCGCTATACATGAAGCACGAAATATACCCTCTACCCAGAATACTGCTTCTTGCGGTACACTCCCGAAAAATCTACAGTCTGTACCAAAGACAGCTACTCCGAATGCTGTTCTTCCTGTGGAAGATCAAGCTCACGATCCCATGCTTTCCATGTGTGGACAACTGGAGAGATAGTGAAGTCAGCAACTGCGGGCTGGCTCTCAAGTAGTTTCCAGAGGTATGTCTTGAGATTCCCAAGTGTACTATGCCAACCACGGACAAACAGATCGTGATCGCCCATAATAGAGTCAACTGAGTAGAGTAACTCGGCTTCGATCAACGTTCTGATGAATTCGTTGCGCTGCTGTGAATCGACGCCTCTGTTGAGAGAGATCCGCACGTCTGCATAAGCCAAGTTAGCTTCCTGAAGCACAACTACTGCGAGGACTTCAAGTATACCGGACTCCGTCAGGTTTTCTCGGCGACGTCGGACTGCAGTACGAGACAGTCCGACACGGTCGGCGAGTTCTGTATCAGACATTCGTCCGTTCTCGTTGAGTGCTTCGAAGATTTGGTAGTCCAACTCGTCAAGGTGTTCTTCCAAAATTCGCTGTGGCGAGTGTTTGTCGGATGCTGCTGACTCCGATCCGGTTAGTGCTGGTCCACTCATAGGTATGTTCTTGTGATGTATTGGCAAATACTGATACCGCAACCGGCTAATCGTCGGGTCATTGTTATCGGTATATTACTCATTTCTTTGAAAGTGGGGAATACTCGATATTGTAACCGAATGGTTCGGGACCCACCACGTCTAAAGCAGCACCAGTGGTGAGTAGTTCTGGTGCCGGCACACCCAAAACCGTTACTCGCTGTCCATAGCGGAGCGCATCAGTTGTAATTGGTTTTCCCGTGTTTTTATCAACGAGACAGATCAAATCTGGAACGGACACAAGGACTTCATCATCTGTTTTGCGAGCAACGAGGAACTCGTTTTGGAACTCGATAGTCAGCGTCGCGTCATCATCGAGTCCTGCGAGTTCCACCGTCCCTCGGGCGAAGCCAGCCTCATTTCGTCTGAGGACGTCGACGATCTTGCCCGTGAACAAATGCTGGCCACCGACCACATTGCAGATTACTTCTACTGGATCACGTCCACTGCTCTGCGCCTCAAGGACGTTCTGTCCGAGAGTATTGATAAGCGATAGCGTTCGTTGAATACTATACTTTGTGACGAAATCTCCGTCCATCAGTGGGAAAGCGTAGCCAGCTCGACCGCCCATATCGACAGCAGCCGAACGTGCAAACTTCTCTAACCGCTTTGCAGTGTCAATATCTTGATAGCTGATGACGTTGCCGTGTTCGTCGGAGATAGCAGCGTAGTTCACCGGATGGCCGTAGATAAAGAACGTGTCCATTTGGAGTTCCGGAAATGCTCGGCCCATTCCATCGGCGTCGAGAACTGGTAAGTCAGTCATCGCAGCCACGCACAGCGGTACGATGCTATTGACCCCACCAATCTCACCTGGTATCAGCGCCTCGACTTCTCGCCCTGAAAATTGCTCAATTGCTTCAAGAGCCCGCAGCTCCTCGCCACCGTTCGGTAACTTCTCGACACCGATCGTCGGAGCGCCCATTCCACCGACACTGGCGACCGTCGCACCGCTCTCTAAGTCGTTCGGTTGAATCACCTCAACCGAATCAGGATAGGCCTCGTCTTCCAGCAGTGTTTGGATACGCAGCTTCCCGACACGGGGATGACCCCCACCGCCTGTTCCAAGGATTCCTGCGCCGATGCCGAGTGCTTCTAGTTCGTCTACCGATACTCGTTCAAGGGTAGGAACGTCAAATATCATTGTTCAAGAGGTACGAACTGGGTGTCGATCCCAAAGGTCTTCGGCCCCCACACGCCGAGGGCGGCGTCAGTGCGCATGATTTCTGGCGTTGGGATGCCCAGTACTTCGACCCGGCCTCCGTACCGCAATGCCTCTGTGCGAATGGGATCACCGGTTTCGCGATCAAGGATGGTGATGAGGTCGGGAACGGTAGCAACCCACTTGTCGTCGATACGAGCTCCTAGATTCTCGTTCTGGAATTTAACCTCCATCGTTCGGTCGTCGTCGGAATCGAGTCCGTCGACCATCACTGATCCGACAACGAAACCACCCTCTGTTCGCCGCTTTACGTCGACAATTTTTCCTTCGAAGAGACTTTGCGGCGTGCCGTAAATCGAGTCGTGTGTCGCCTCTCGAATAGCGGCGACAGTCGACCCGTCCGCAGTCTGAACTGCACGACCAATCGATCGTGCGAGCGTCATCGTCCCTGGAATCGCAGTCTCTTTGACTTCGGTTCCCGACATGGGGTAATCCGTTACGTACGCCACCCCACCCATTCGAATCGTCACTCCTCGGGCAAGCCATTCCAGTTGCTCATTGTCATTTGTATCGAGGAGACATGTGTTACCGTGCTCATCGCTGACCGCAGCGGGTGTTCCCGACACACCGTACACATTGAATGTTTCATGCTGGAGCTCTGGGAACGCCCGGCCCATCCCATCAGCATCAACGAGAGGAATGCCTTTCCGAGCGGCGACGGCGAACGGGAACGTGGAGTTGATCCCGCCACACTCCATTGGCATTATTGCGTCGGCGGCACGACCGAATTCGGCTTCGACGCGTTCAACCGACGAAATTGGTTCTGGACCCCCCGGTAATTTTTCGACTGCGACGGTCGGGGCTCCCATCTGAGCGGAGACCAGCACGAAAGCGTCGTCGTCGAGTTCGCTAGGTTGTAGCATCTTAACATGTCCACACTCCTCTATCGCTTGCCGCGCAACGAGCTTCCCGACATGGGGGTCGCCCCCGCCCCCAGTTCCGAGGACGGTCGCACCGAGTGCAATGTCCTCGAGTGCTGCAGGTCCGATCTTCATCAATGATCGAGGTCTCCTGCTGCTTTCACTTTGATTCGAACCGCGTTTCCGGGAAGGTATGACAGCGGTACCTCCTCAATGTCGATGATTTCTACAGAATCCTCCGCGCTCCCTGCTTCAATAGCATTCCCGATCGCTTCAGATTTGGCGTCGTCCATCGCCTCATCCCGGCTCTGGTCGTCGAGGCTATAGATACGATCGATCTCTCCGGAGACCTGTGCAATGGCAACCCCGACTGCATTCGCCACCTCGTAATGATCGGGTTTGTAGACTTGCGTTGCCCCTTCAAGATCGTCTGGAACAAGAATGCTCCCACCACCAACGACGATTACAGGGACCGGTTCTGGGCTGGTCTTCATGCGGTCGACGGCTCGCTCAATCTTCGTTCGAATGTACTCACGAGCAGCAGAGACGGTATCACCGTCGACATCTGGTGTGGTCTCTCCGATGTCAACTGTGCCTGCAGCAGCTTCCAGATCGGTTGCTGTGAGTTTCGACCCACCAAAACAGAGCGCCTCGTCAGTGAGCCGGTATCCGACCGACTCCGGCCCGACAGTTACAGACTCGTCGTCGCGTTGCTCCACAATCGAACCCCCACCGATCCCCAATGCGATGAGGTCGGGCATACGGAAGTTCGTCTTGACGTCGCCAATTTCGACGGCTACACTAGATTCGCGCGGAAACCCGTCGGTAAGTGCACCGATATCCGTCGTTGTTCCGCCGACATCGACAATGATGCCGTTTTCGATCCCAGAGAGGTACGCAGCACCACGAACGGAGTTAGATGGCCCGGATGCGACGGTGAAGATTGGATACTCCAGAGCATAATCGACCGCCATTAACGTCCCATCGTTCTGTCCGAAGAATAGTTGGGCATCGATATCTCGTTCGTCCATCGCCTCGATGAACGCATTGGCCGCCTCTGCAGCAACACTCGTCAGCGCCGCATTCATTGCAGTCGCGTTTTCTCGTTCTAAGATACCCACGCTTCCAATCTCGCTCGATAGTGAGACCGGGACGTCAGGTCCCACTTCCTCACGGATGATCTTCAGAACCCGCTGTTCGTGGTCGTCACGAACTGGCGAGAACACGCTGGCGACGGCGAAGGCATCGACGTGGTCGAATGACCGAACGCAGTCTCGAACCTGCTCTTCATCAAATTCGTTGAGCTGCCGGCCGTCAAACTCGTGGCCTCCATCAAGAATTGCCGTGTTGTTTCCGATTGCCGCGGCTAGGTCGTCCGGCCATTCCAGCAGTGGCCGAATGCTCTCTGTCGCCGGAGCGCCGAGTCGTATCATCCCGACCTCGTTGAGTCCGCGCCGTTCAGTAATAGCGTTCGTCGCATGTGTCGTACCCAACATTACGTAGGTGAGATCACCGACGGAGACACCACTCTGATCGATGACTTCATCGACCGCGTCCAGTATCCCCGAGGAGATGTTCTCGGTGGTTGGTGTCTTTGTTTTCGCGATCGGATCGTCCTTCTCATCAAGGATGACCGCGTCTGTGTTCGTTCCGCCAACGTCAACTCCAAGTCTATGTCCGTTCATGGTTATGAATGATTTCGATTGGTTCGTAGTCGATGTCGTAGTCGAACTGCTGAGGTCCGACAAGGTTGAGTCCCGCATCCGTCCGCCACTTCTCCGAGCACGGCATACCCGCGACCCGTACTCGTTGGCCATACATTAGTCCCTCCGTTGTCACCGGTTGTCCCGTCTCAGCGTCGAGGACGGTGATAAGATCGGGAGTACTCGCGACGATTCCGAGATCCGAATCTTGAGCGACCAGATTTTCGTTCTGAAACTCCAGTTGGAGCGTACGCCCGTCATATGGCCCGAAACCATCGATAGTAGCTGTCCCGATTGCGAACCCGCCTTCGGTGCGGCGTTCGACGTCAATAACCTTCCCGCCGAATAGTTCGAACCCATCGGTTAGTTCAAGAAGTTCGGCGACGGGATCAGCACCTCGCGAAATAGCTGTTCGAAGCGTTTCGCCGATATTTCGAGCGAGCGACATCGAATCGAGGATCGCGTGCTCTTGCAGTTGAGCGCCCATGTGAGCATACGTTGCAATCATACACGCACCACCCATCTCGATGCTTGTCGTCCGGGTGAACTGCTCGGCACGTCGATTGTTCTCCGTATCAATGAACACCGAGTTCCCTTTCTCGTCGGCGACGCTCGTTGGTGTCGCCGAGATACCACCAAGTGTTAACGTCACCATTTGCATTTCAGGAAACGCCCGGCCCATTCCGTCGGCATCCACGAGCGGGAGGTCAAGTGCCGCAGCGACAGCGATTGGGACAGTGCTGTTGAGTCCTCCCGCTTCGATACTCATCGTGGCGAACGCTTCCTCTCCAAGATGTGTCTCGAGCGCCTCGAACGAGGCGATACTTTCAGTACCACGGGGAATTTTCTCGACCATTACTGTCGGTGCGCCGAGCATCGCACTTGGGACGATCAGTGCATCGGTCGGGACGTCTCGGGGATCGATCAGGTCGACCGGGCCATGTTCCTCGATTGCCTGCTTTGCCATTAACTCTCCAACATATGGGTCACCGCCACCACCAGTGCCAAGAACCGCTGCTCCAGTAGCGTAGTCACCAAGCGTTTTTTCAGTTATTCGTTCAGTCATCTGTAGTGTCCTCGGTTTGCTGATGTTCGAATCTCGTGCCTTCCATCGGTGACGGCGATAACGCCACGTCTGGCACGTCGTCGAATTCCTCTCGGAACTCAGCATCATAGATGTGGCAACGAATACGTGGTCCCGACTCCACGCGCGTGAACGCCGGGTCGACCTCTGTGCACGACGATTGAGCGTAGGGGCAGCGAGTATGGAAGCGACAACCGGACGGAATATTTCGAGGACTAGGGATCTCTCCTTCTAGTGGCTCGTGCCGTGGCTTGTACGCTTCTTCTTCCTCGGACGTTACTGGAATTGCTGACAGTAGCGAGCGAGAGTACGGATGTCGTGGGTGATGGAACACCTCTGTTGTTTCACCTTTCTCTTGGATCTGCCCAAGATACATTACCGCGGTTTCATCGGCAAAATTTCTGACCAGTGAGAGATCGTGAGTAATGAACAGATACGTCAATCCAAGTTCGTCCTGCAGGTCTTCGAGCAGGCCGATAATCTTGGCCTGTACACTCACGTCGAGAGCACTCGTCGGTTCGTCAAGTAGGAGCAGTTCCGGCTCAATCGAGATAGCGCGTGCAATATTAATACGCTGTTTCTGCCCCCCAGACAGTTCGTGAGGATACTTATACAGATATTCGTCGTTGAGTTCGACTAAGTCGAGAAGTTCACTGATTCGGTCCTCACGTTCGGCGGTCGGCACACCACGTGCTTTCATCGGTACCCCCATTGACTTTCCGACAGTACGCCGAGGATTTAAGCTGGCTGTTGGGTCTTGGAACACCATCTGCATACGCGACCGAATTTGATCTAGTTGTTCGCCGGACGGATGTGTGATGTCGGTACCGTCGAAGTGTATTGTCCCATCCGTCGGTTCGTGGAGACCAACGATCGTCTTTGCAACCGTGGATTTTCCGCTCCCAGACTCACCGATCAATGCCATTGTCTCACCCGATCGGATATCGAACGAGACACCGTCGACGGCTCTGACATAGTCGTTAGTTCGCTTTAGGATCCCTTCTTTCACTGGGAAATATTTCTTCAGGCGATCGACCTCTAGCAACGGAGCCGTCGACTCAGTCATCCGCTTCCTCCCGAGATGACTCGGCCGAGTCGAGTGTCCCCATCTGCTGACGCGTCTGTTCGAGTGATGGTTGTTCATACGATGCGCGTGCATTCTCGTCGTAGAGAACACACTCAACACCGGTCTGTTCGGAGAGCGCTGTCATCTCCGGACGCTGTTGTGCACATGCTTCGTGGGCGTAGGGACATCGCGGACGGAATCGGCACCCCGACGGTGGATCGAGGTACTCAGGGACCGAACCGTCAATCCCTTCTGCCATCGTTTCTCCTGTAAGGCGCGGAATAGACGCAATGAGTCCCTGTGTGTAGGGATGCTTAGGGTCGTCGAATAGCTGTTGTGTCGGTGCCGTTTCGACCGTCCGTCCACCGTACATGATGTAGACACGGTCACTCACTTGCCGTGCGACGCCCAGATTATGGGTGATCATCAGGACACTCAGATCATGCTCCTCGATGAGATCCTCCAGCAATGTGAGTATCTGATCGTGGATTGTCACGTCCAATGCAGTCCCAATCTCGTCAGCAATGAGCAAATCTGGCTCGTTCAACAGTGCTTGCGCGATGAGAACACGCTGGCACATTCCTCCGGAGAGTTGAGTCGGGTACGAGTTCATTGCATCCTCGGGGGCGGGCATCTTCACTTGTTCCAACATTTCGATAGCCCGTTCACGTGCCTCGGTTCGTTTACCGCCGAGATGTTTCCGGCGGAAATATTCGACGACCCCGACATTACCACGTCCACCGAACTGCACGGTGTCGGTCAACTGTTCTCCGATCGTAAATGTAGGGTTCAGGCTAGACATGGGGTCTTGAAAAATCAGGCTCATCCGTTGCCCCTTGATGCGGTCGAACGCCTTTGAGGAGAGTTCACGGAGGTGTTCTCCGTCGAACACGATGCTGCCGTCGATACGGGCAGGTGGCTCGTTCAATAATTGAAGGATTGCTTTCATCGTCACCGATTTCCCACAACCAGTCTCGCCAGCAACGGTGACGACCTCGCCTTTCCCAACCGAGAGATTCACTCCATCGACAACATCTGCGAAGCCGTCGAACGATTCGAAACCGACGCGAAGATCCTTCACAGAAAGCAACGGATCCTCTGCGATTGGTTCGTCTAGTGTCATCGGTCAACCTCCACGTCAAATACGTCACGCAGGCCATCGCCCAGCATATTGAATCCCATCACTAATACGAAGATGGCAGCTCCTGGGAAAATCGGGTACCACCACGAATTCGGAAGATAGTCTGTTCCCTGACTCACCATTGTCCCTAGGCCAGGCTGTGGCGGCTGGACGCCAACCCCAATGAACGAGAGCCCCGCACCGATGAGGATGACAAACCCAGCGTCTAATGTTACCTTGACCAGAATTGGTGAGAGACAGTTCGGGAGTATCTCTCGGAACATGATGTGTGGACCACTTGCACCCGCCAGTTCAGCCGCTTGGACGTACTCTTCGTTACGCTCGCTTGCGACGATGCTCTGGACAAGCCGGGTGTGCCATGTCCACCAGAGTGCCGCAACTGCTAACATTGCGTTCCACAGTGTCGGCTGAAGTGCTGACGTAATCGCCAGCGCCATCACCAGCGGTGGAAGTGCGAGCGCAGTATCCGTCATTCGCATGATGACCGTCTCGACCCAACCTCCATAGTAGCCAGCGACGAGTCCCAAAAACACACCGAAAGGGACTCCGAAGCCGAGAACGACTACAGCCATGGTCAACGATAGGCGGTAGCCAAAGAGGACTCGAGAAAGGACGTCGCGACCGACGTTATCAGTCCCGAAAGGATGGTCGAGACTCGGAGAGGTCAGTGCATCCTGGAAATTGGTGTACGATCCAGCATGTTGCGGGTACGGTGCAATAACTGGTGCCAGTACTGCAGCGATGACGACTGCGATGATGATTCCCAAACCGATGACGCTCATCGGTCTACTAGTGAATCGCTGCCAGCCACGTTTCCAGAGTTCCCAACGCTGCTCGGAGACGACGGTGTCTAAGAAACGGTTGTCAGCTGTACTCATCTCAGGTTGCCTCCTCAATTCGGAGTCTGATCCGTGGATCGACTCGGCCTAGCAACACGTCGATCAAGAGGTTCATACCGACGAACGCCACGCCAATAGTCATTGTCACCCCAACGACAGCGTTGAAATCGTTGTTCATGACAGCTGTGACGCCGTACCGAGCGAGGCCGGGCCACGAGAACACGAGCTCGATTAGGAATGCGTTTCCCAGCAGTGACGCATACAGTAGCCCGAGGACGGTCAATGTGGGGATAAACGCGTTCTTGAGCGTATACTTGTAGGTGACTAACCAGTCGGGGAGCCCATATCCTCGTTCGGCTTCGACGTAGTCTTGGTCCTGAACATCGATCATCGACGACCGCGTCAATCGCATGATCTGGCCGACACCTGCCATTGAGAGCGCCAGTGCTGGAAGGAAGAGATGGTGCCATGCGTTGATGTGTGCCAGTAGGTTTCCCGAGAGCAGTGTATCTATCAATAAAAACCCAGTCGTCGAGGTGACCTCTGAAGCATATTCGTTGGATATCCGTCCTGTAATTGGAAACCACTGAAAGAGGTACCCAAAGACAACTTGGAATAGAATACCGATGAAAAATCCGGGGATACTGACGCTGAAGAACGCGAGAAATCGCGATCCATGGTCGACCACCCCATCTTTGTTCTGTGCAGCGACCACACCGAGTGGGATTCCGATCACGATCGTGAACAGAATTGAGACGGTAATCAGTTCCAGCGTCGCGGGGAGGTACTGAACGATATCCGTCGTCACTGCCCGTTTCGTCTCCAGACTCTGGCCCAAGTTGCCGGTCAGCAATCCACTCATGTACTGCACGTACTGCTCCCAAATCGGTTGGTTGAGGCCCATTTCCCGAGACAGCTCTGCAACCTGCTTTTCTGACGCTAGTGCTCCCAACGCCATTCGTGCAGGGTTCCCTGGTAATATTCGAGATATCACGAAAATGATGATAGAAAGCCCGAGAAGGCTGACTACACCGCCAGCGAGCCGGCGGACGAGATACTGCCAGTACTTCATTGATGATGGTAGTTATGGAACCAGTAGTCGTAGCTCTGTGACGGCCTGTAGGTATACCCCTGAACGCTTTTGGCAAACCCATGTTTTTTGGCCTGAACGAAACCGAATATATCCGGGGCTAACTCGACTAGTTTGTTCTGTAGTTTCCCGTAGATTTCAGCTCGTGCGTCTGCATCGACGGTCTGTCGAGCCTCTTCGATCATGGAATCCACCTTGTCATTTTCGAGGTGAGACATACTGATCCACGAGGACGCTGCCTCCGAGTGATACTGGTTGTAGAACACGGTATCCGGAGACGGGTACACCGGTCCGTAGAATACCTGATTCACGTGAGGTGTCTTTTTGACGCTCGTCGCTAACTCTGTTATCGTTCCCCACGTTTGTGGATTCAGTTCGACATCAATCCCAATCTCATTCATATTTTCTTGGAAAAGTAGCCCCACTTTTTCTTCCATATTATTACTCTGAATATAGGCCTGGGAAATTTTGAGATCTCCCTCCTGATACCCAGCATCGGATAAAATCTGCCTCGCCCGTTTTGGGTCATAGGTCGGTTGCTTAATGTTGCTTTTGTGGGCATTAAACGAGGGAGCAAGCGGTCCGATTGCTTGCTTCGACCCAGGGGAAATCTCCGATCGGACGGTCTCGTAATTGAACCCATGCGAAATCGCTTTACGAACAGCGGGATCGTCAGTTGGCGATTTCTGCGTGTTCATTTTCATATAAAATAGAGTTACCGTCGGGATCGTTTCTACTCTGACACCTTCCATCTTTTCCAAAGCCTGGAACGTCTCAGTGCTCTGGTACTGGCTTGTCATATCCAGCTCACCATTTTTCATTAGTGAACGAACAGTCGAATCTTCGGTGATAATATTGACCTCGACACCCTCGTAGGCGTTTTTGTCCCACCCATCCCAGTAATCATCGTATTTTGCAAACGAGATTGAGGATTGACGTTCGAACGAATCGAGAGTGTACGGTCCGGATCCGGCGTCATTATTATTGAGATAGCTTTGACCGTAATCTCCTCGATCTTGGTAATCTCCATCTTTTTTGTTGTCGAGGATTGTCTTTTTGTCGACAATAAACAACAAAACGAGCGTTGCGAGAAACGGCGAATGAACCTGATCAAGCGTAAACTCGACAGTCCGTTCATCGGAGACAGTGACGCTTTCCTTACTGAGTATGTTACTCAATAGGGATGCGAAGCCCTTATTGATATCCATGAAACGATCAAGGGTGAACTTCACGTCTTCTGCAGTTACCGACTCACCACTATGAAACGTTGCGCCTTTTCTGATCGTGAATGTGTAGGTCAGATTGTCGTCAGAAACGGTCCATTCTGATGCGAGGTGTGGCTCAAGTTCCCCATCAGAATTTGGGAATACAAGGGGATCGTACATGTTCAACAGCGCCAATGTTTGAGTGTAATCGGTCCCTTTGGCTGGGTCGATAGTTCCGAACCGCTGTACGGAATTCATCCGAAGCGTCTTCGCGTCGTTCGACCCTGATACAGAACTACTATTACCACTGCTATCGCTGCCGTTGCTATTATTGCTCCCTCCACCCGATGAGGACGACCCTTCTCCTGGACTACTTGCGCAACCAGCCAACCCGGCGGCTCCGGCGGTCCCCAACCCTGTGAGAAATTTGCGTCTCGTCTGGTCGTTCTGGACGAGCGCCGAGATCGGGCAGACGCGTTGGTTGAATCTCGACTGTTTCTGTTCTGTGTGCTCGTTAGCCATGTTCTGTATTACCACACTACCGTATAGACACAAAAATGTTTCTATTCGGATAGAGACAGAGATTCCGATTCCATTTTAACGGTCACATTAGTCATTTTGTGTAGAGTAGCACCAACTGCTGCATTGAAGAGGGGGAGGGGACTGGAGGATAATCAAAGTATAGAGCAGTCGTATTCGGATAAGAATATAAATTACAAGTCAACGGCTACCTGTGACGGTAGCAATAGAAAAGTAATATTGACAACCTTTCCTCAGAGGTGATTTGTTTCTCCTAACTTTGCCATTACCATGCGTCCGCGATCAATCGCAATCACCGTCAGTGGGCAGCGTCGGTATCGAAGTGACTGTAAAGTCGGTGAAGGTACAGTAGCAAGAGTGGCCGACGGTACAGGTATCGGCATCTTTACTAGGGGAGACGAGAACGCAGAGATTGATGTGGAGAACAAGTACGATGTCGTCTCTTGGTTGAACCACGCCAACGAGTAGTTTCATACTCGTCGGATGGGTGACTACGACATGGATCGTGAGTTCACAGCGGCACTCCGTGCTGGCGAATCAGTAGCGGGCAGTTGGATATCAATCGGACATCCGCAAGTGGCTGAGATTACGTCGCTGCTCGGGTTCGACTTCGCCGTCGTCGATACCGAACATGCACCGACCAGTCTCGAAACCGTCGAAAATCTGGTACGGGCGGTCGAATCTGGTGGATCAGCAGCCATCGTCCGCGTTCCGTGGAACGACCCCGTCCGAATCAAGCGCACCCTTGAGGTGGGGTCTGCAGGACTTCTCATACCGATGGTAGAGACTGAAGACGAGGCGCGGGCAGCCGTCGAAGCGATGCGCTATCCACCAGACGGCATCCGAGGAATGGCGAGCTCGCGCGCATCAGAGTACGGGATTCGCTTCGAGGAGTACGTCGAAACGGCTAACGAGTCGCTGCTCACCATCCTTCAGATCGAAACAGAACGCGGCGTCACGAACGCCGCCGACATTGCCACCGTCGAAGGCGTTGACGCGCTGTTGATCGGTCCCGCAGACCTTTCGGCATCGCTCGGCTCACTCGGCGACTGGGAGGATGCGACAGTAACCGACGCCATCGACACCGTTCTCGACGAGAGCGATGTCCCCGTGGGAACGCTTGCGGTCACGAACGATGATATCGAGCGGTGGGTTGGGCAGGGATTCGACTTCGTCATCGTTGGCGTCGATACGAACTATCTCGCTCGAAGTGCGCGAGACGCAAAGGAAATATACGAGAATGCCATCGACCATCGGGATCGAGAATAGCTCAGTCTCGAAAGAGAGCAAGTACTACAGCGTTGCTGGATGGACGCTGGTGATTCAAGTTATGCTAGACCCTAACGTCGAGCAGCGAGTAAAATTCACCCGCAGTTGTCAGTGCCTGATTCGTCATCAGGCTAAGCCTGACGGGTTCACACCGGATTTAAGTACTCGAAACGGGACAGATTCGACGAGTTGGATTCGGGCCACCTTCGCGAGTATGCCCGTCATCTCACTCACCAGGGCTGGACCGCGGGCACGGTGCGCACCTACTACACGTACATCTCAGCGTTCTGTGGCTGGGCCGTTCGTGAAGGACATCTCGCCGAAAATGTTGCCCAGCGGCACAATGCCACCGAGCTCATTATCGACGCGAACCTCTCGCTGAGTCCCACCGTCTTGATCAACGACTGCAACTTGCGATTCGCGTTTGTGGAGATCGATTCCGAGGTAGTTCATGCGTGGCCTCTGGAGTGTCTGCGTGAAGCGGAACGTCGTCCCTACGGGCTTGCAGACCAGGTGACCGACGTCAGCCGATCTGCGCCCAATTCTCCGGTCTCTTCGCATGTGAGATCAGCCAATGCCCCGCGCTTCAAGCGCGGTCTAGTTGTCGACCTTTGCACTCCCTCTCGTACTTCACACTTGAGGGACTTGAGCAGGATTCTCATAGAGTCAGTGCTGTTCAGCGAAAACTATTACTCCGTTGATTGGTGCTATTTTATATGCCAATTGTCAAGGAGTACAAGGACAACCCCGGTTACTATATTCACGCCCGACCACCTGACACCGGAAACATCAACTACAAAATCAAGTCCGAGGCTTATTCGATAATCGAAAGCTGTGGTCTCCGTCATGAAGACGAGATCACCTGGGATATGATCCGTTCCATGAAATCACTCGGTTTCATCTATACAGACAGTTCAGGCGTTCTTGACGTAGGTGAATTCGAACCTGATCCTGATCAACTCAAAGAAACCACTCTTTCTAGACAGAAGGCTAGAGAACTTCTCGCTACGATACAGAAGCATCGTGATCTCACTCAAGAAGAACTGGAAACAATTTGCTCAATTCTCGGTATTGAAGTTCCAGAATCGGATCTTGAGGCTTTGGAAAGTAGGCTCAATACCGTGATTACATCCCTCGTGAAGACAGAGGAATTTCCCATCTCCTCTTTTATTATGGCTGTTGATCGCGATTTTCTATCAGTACGTATGAGGTCTTCCGACAGACTGGATAGAAGCAAAGAAATAACTATACACATAGAGATAGTCCAAGATTATATTGCGCCTTCCACCCCAGATGGAGAATATGTCAATGATAGCGTTCCTCCTGATACTGCCTATATTATACCTACTTATGGGGGAGTCAGCCACAACATATCTGTTACTCCCAGAGAGGGTATCACTGATTGGATTGTAGCGTTTGGTCATGACATTTCTTGGTCGATAAGGTCAGAAGCCCTACGTCAGGTAGGTCAGCTAATCCCTCTTATTGTCGAAGAATTAGAGAATGCAGGGATGGAACCTGGTCGTCCTGAAGATCTCCCTGATCCAATGTTAAAAAGCAGTAGTGACTAAAGCATATTCTTGGTTCGGTTTCATAGTTGCTCTAAGATTGTAAAAGTGGGTGGAAGTAGCAGTTTAAGTATGTCTTTTAAGCTATCCCACTGGCTGGAATATTAGTCGGTAGAACTATTCATTTGCGCATTATGACTACGTACTATGGATCAACACATACCTGCCTCTTTGTCCGATAATGCAGCCAACCTTCCTGAGTCAGGGATTCGAAAAATGTTCAATTTGGCAGAGGAGCAGGATGACGACCTCGTTCGACTTGAACTTGGGGAACCAGACTTCGATACTCCTGAGCATATTGTAGATGCAGCTTACGAGGCCGCTCAGAACGGGGCTACTCGATATACACATAGCGCCGGAATGCCGAAATTGCGAAAGGCTGTCGCAGAGATGACCCAAGAGAGTGGAAGAAAAACAGATTCGGCCTCAGAAGTATTGATCACGACGGGAGCCATTGAGGCCATTTATTTCGCTCTCCTTACTACAACAAATCCAGGAGAAGAGGTTATTGTTCCTACCCCCGCTTGGTCAAGCTACTATACACAAGCCAAAGCGTTAGGAATAAACTTGACCGAGGTGCCTATGCCAGAAGATGAAGGATTTGACATTTCTCCGGATCGCCTCTCAAACGCGATAACTGACGAGACTAGTTGTGTAATAATAAACACACCATGTAATCCTACCGGACAAGTGTATGGCGAAGAAGATCTCAAAGAAGTTGTTGAAATAGCAAATGAAAATGGATCTTACGTGATATTCGATATTGTTTACGAGAATCTTAGCTATACAGATAAGTCACCGAATATTTCAGCTATTGCTGATGATGCTAATAACGTGCTATTGGCACACTCATTTTCAAAGACATATGCGATGACTGGATGGCGTGTTGGTTGGCTCATTGGACCCGAACCGATTATTGATGCAGGAGCAAAATTACACCAGGCTACTACCTCTTGTGTCTCTAGTGTCTCTCAACATGCAGCACTTGCGGCTCTGAATGGTCCACAAACCCCGAGTACTGAGATGTATCAGGCGTTTCAGAGCCGTCGAGACTACTTCGTAAAACGAGTGGATTCAATACCAGAAATAACTTGTGCAAATCCACAAGGAACGTTCTATGCATTTCCAAATGTTAGTGCGCTTGAGGGGTCCAGCTTCGAGATAGCTAAGCGGCTGCTCTTAGAGTATGGGGTAGTGACCGTCCCTGGAACCAGTTTCGGGGCCGCAGGCTCAGGCTATCTTCGGTTGAGTTTTGCTAATAGTATGGAACAACTCGAACTCGCACTGGACCGTCTAGAAGAAATGGTCTACGATGAGCTGAAAATTAGCTAATACTAGAGAGCGTGTCATAGAATCCATCTCATGACGTGAACATCTCGCGGCCCGGATTGTCTCCTCGTTCATCGTTGCTGACTGCGACAATCATTCGGAGACACAGTGCAACGAACACCTGCGGCCGTGCATGGACGCGGCCCCCAGGCACGGACGGGTTTAAGGCCGCAGTCATTGACCACATCATTCGTTCGTTCAACCGGTGTCCGGCGGTTGTACATCTCGTCTAAGATTGACCGTTTGAGCTGAACGGCCTCGCTGTGCTTTTCGATGCGGTCTTCGAGCCTGTACTCAATATTAAGCGGATTGTCGGTGTTGCGGGGGGTCGTACGGGGCGATTGGCACGACCCCTGTCTTCCAGCAGGTGGTCGTGCCAGTCCAGCGTGTCGTACGCACTGTCGCCGATCATCCAGATCGGGTGTCTGACGACGAGTGCGTCAGCTGTGACGCGCATCGCCGTCTCCTGGAGCTTGTTTTGCTGGCGTGAGCTCCGGCTGTGATGAGAACCGTTGCTCCTTCCGAGACAATCGTACACCCGAAGCCGTAGTAGTGCTTTTCAGTGGTTGAGTTGTGGTTCCACGGAACTTCGTCGTTCCATGCAACCCCTTCGACGTTAGTCAAATCGATCCGGTACGAAGAGTCGGGCAGGTCAGAACGGCGGCCTACTCGACAAGGAGATCAAACGCATCGTCAACAACGTGTTTAAGGTTGGTGGGAAAGCAATCGACCGTGCCTCTCGGCAGCGGTTGATCGAAGCCACAGCTTAACCAAACCAGCGGCTTCTAGAGTGTTCGTGCAACAGGACGAGTGCCGAGACGTCCTCGTAGTAGTGGAGAAAGCCTCTGAAGAGTTTTAGTGGCTCATGAACTCATGTTCGCTCCTTTGCAGGGACGAACACATCGTACTCCAACAGAATCCGAAAGAGAGATACTCAAACAGCGGTACTGTCTCAGCCGCCGCGCCATTCAAGAAATCGTCGACAGAAGTGATGTTTTGCAGGATTTGGACATTGTTGGGCACAATTCTCACGCTCTGCAACTTCGTACATAACGTTTTCTATGATACACTACCTGGTCCAACAATTTACTATGATTAGAGTTTCTATGAATCACAATAGCTTTTTATGTATTGAATCAGATGTCCGCTATGTGGCTGAAACAAACAATCCGACTTCTTCACAGGAAGATCAGATTACTCTTGAATCTACCCCAGTGACGTTTGCAGGCGCTGTTACGATATTGGCCGTCACTCTCTTATTATTGATTGTTGGATCGTTAGTATTTGATGTTGATATAGCTATTCTCCTAATGTTAGCTTCGATGTTTACATCTACAGTCTACATATACTATTATGGTTTCTCTTGGCAAGAAATGTTAGAAAACGGTGCAATACCTATGCTAAGTAGAGCAATGGGCGCGTTTCTCATCTTACTAATTGTAGGTATTCTTATCGGAACGTGGATGATATCAGGAACTATACCATATTTAATGTATATCGGTCTTCAAGTGCTTAGTCCGTCTATATTTTTAGTTGCGACAGCAATAATACTTAGCGCAGGTGCCCTCGTAACGGGTACCTCATACGGCGCGGGAGCTACTTTTGGAGTGGCTCTCATGGGCGTTGCAGAAGGATTAGGCATTCCACTGGCTCCAACTGCTGGAGCAGTTGTCATGGGGGCATATTTTGGTGACAAGTTGAGTCCAATATCGGATACTACCATTTTAGCCTCAGCTATTGCGGAGGATGATCTTATCGACCACATCCGATCTATGCTTTACACTACAATTCCAGGGTATATTTTGGGATTGGGTGTGTTCCTTGTGATAGGGCTTCAGATGGGTGGTGGGTCTGTTCAATCGGAAAATATTTCTGCTATTCTCCAAGCTTTGCAACAGACATTCAACCTGACACCGATTTTGCTAATACCACCACTACTCCTTCTTGGTCTTTCGTATTTGCGTTATCCCACAGTACCTGTTCTATGGGTGTCGATTTTTGCAGGGGTGCCGTTTGCACTCTTCCAAGGATATGGTATTGCTGAGATCGCCCAAGTGATGGCATCTGGGCCAGAAATATCAACTCAGGTGGATGCATTGAACGAGTTGCTCACTCGCGGGGGTGTTGATTTCTTGGCCGGTGTAGTGAGCGTACTCTTCTTTGCTTACCTCTTTGCAGGTCAATTAGAATACACGCGTACGTTCGAGATAATCACATCTACCATTCGAGACAATTTCGTCGGGGACGATCCCGGAAAGCTTGTGTTTAGCACCTCTATAACAGGTCTACTCACAGGTTTGGGCACTGGCAACTCTTACCTCTCGGAAATCGTTCCTGGTATAATGTATAAAGATAGCTATGATAATTTGGGCGTCAGTAGATCAGTCCTTTCTAGAACACTCGAAGATTCAGGGACTGTTTGGGTACCTCTGATTCCTTGGTCTGCAGCGGGGCTTTATTTCTCAAGTATACTTGGAGTTCCGACGCTCTCCTATGCCCCATGGGCTATTATGAACTACACTGGGTTTATGATTGCATGGATATATGCTTTTACTGATACATTTATATTCGACCAGGGTACGATGGATGGCACGATTTCTACAGATGACTGAGATAGCGCCACTGTCTCAAGATTAGCCGTTTAGGTCAAGTATTGTAGGATTACAGCGTTGAATTGATTGAATCCCGATATCTGCAGGGTTTCAAGAATCACTCAGTATAAGAGATCCATGTGTGATCGAATTGGGAAAACTATTTGATTGTAATGCCCAACTAGTCCAATATGAAAACTATTGTACACGGAGGCGTCACCAGTGAGACTTCTCAGCAACAATCAGTTCTGCAGAAGGCCTCAGAAGCAGGGACACAAGAAAATAATCCCACCGATGCCGTGATTTCCGCCATTCATATTTTAGAATCATGTGATCTCTTCAATGCTGGTACTGGAAGCGCTGTACAGTCTGATGGGATTATTCGGACAGATGCTGGACTAATGACCGAGGATCTCGAAGTTGGTGCAGCGTGTTCAATGGCGAATATAGAGCATGCTATTGATGTCGCTAGAGTAGTGAAAGAAAAAACGCCTCACATATTGATTTCGGGGAAGAATGCAGTCAATCTCGCATCTGACTTTGACATAAGTACTGATGAGGACCTCTGGACAAACGAATCACGTGAGAGGTGGGAAAGTCTTAACCATCCAGTAGCTGCCTCACCAAAGACACAATTAGAATGGCTACAAGAACACTTTGGTGGTTTTGACACTGTGGGTGCAGTAGCTACTGATGGCAACAATACCGCTGCGGCGACCTCCACAGGCGGGCGGTGGCTAGCTCTGGCTGGCAGAGTTGGTGATGTTCCGCAGCCAGGATCCGGATTTTATTGTACGCCCGCTGGCGGTGTAAGTACTACTGGGGCTGGCGAAGATATTGCACGGACGAACCTCTCTCAACGTACTATTGGATATATATCTGACGGCTTTGATCCTCAGCAAGCTGTTGACCAAGCTATTGAGGAATTTGTCGAATTGACCGATTCTGTAGCCGGCATCATAGCTATCGATGCTGAAGGAAACACTGGTGTCACGGATAATCGAAACGGGATGGTAAGTTCTATAACGAGCAGTTGAGCTTTCCAATAGGAGTAATGCCCTAATGAGGTACAGAGAGTACTGGATCTGCGAATTTACTCGTGCTTAGCTCTCTAATCCCAAGTGCACGTGTAAACATGACCATGGTGTAGCTGAGCTCGGTTTGGCATGAGTCGGTTAAACCATACTCCTTTACGAGAATCCGAATGGCCACCTTGCTGCGCCCGCAGACTTACGTCTGCCTACCACTAATCTGCAGGATATGACTTCCCGCCACTGGCTGTACTTCGGCGGCTTCGTTGTTACTACAGTACTGCTGGTCGGTGCCAGTCTATTGGGCATACTAGAAGGTCTGTCAGCGTTCTCTGCCGGGGTTCCCGCTAACGAAGAGTTCATTCTCCTTGAACTGCTTGGAGCGGCTGCTGAATGGGTTGTAGCCGTGCTTACCCTTGGAATAGTTGCACTGATGTTTCTTGCTGCGACAGTGGTGTCTGTCCTCCGAAGCGCGTCACTCCCCCGTAACGACCGGTTGGTCTCCATCGTCGAGCGAGTCGAACGCCGATACCCGCTTCTCCGTCACTTCGATATCGCTGAAAAGGTCAAGCCGACGAGGGAAGACCGCCAACAGCGACTCAGAGAGCAATACGTTCAGGGTGAGATCGGTGAAGCCGAGTTCGAACGTGAGATGGCGCAGGTGATGGACGAAACGCCAGATGAGCCATCACAGTCGGAAACCAAGAGGAATGTCGAACTCGAGGACTACTCGCGGTAACCAATTCACTACGAAATGACTCTACACCGCGCTACAGTAGCGTGTAGCACCAGTACTCGCGTATTGCCTCTTTCAACCAGCTATACATGACGCATGGTCGGCCTTGTGAAAGAGATGAGTCAACGCAGTAGCGGAGGTACGACGAACCCGCTCTCATAGCAGTGTGCTCGACACTCTGGCAAGAGTTATGCATCGTGGGCTTGGCTTACGGAACTTGTAGGTCTTCGCCGATTTCGAGCAGGTCTTGGTATCGCTTGCGGATGGTGACCGTCGAGATGTCGGCCACTTCGCCAACGGCTGGCTGAGTAACTTTCTCGTTCGTGAGCAATGCTCCAGCGTAAACCGCAGCAGCTGCAAGCCCCACGGGATTCTTCCCGCTCAGATAGCTCTCCTCAGTTTCGATCACCGTGGTGAGCAGGGCACGGCTCCGTTGGGTGGCCTCTTCGGACAGATCGAGCTCCGAAGCGAATCGGGGAAGGTAATCCAACGGGTCCGCAGGCTCGATTTCGAGCCCTAACTCGCGGGTAAGGTGGCGATACGCTCGTGTGATCCGGAGTCGCTCGATACGAGACACAGCAGCGACTTCGTCGAGCGATCGGGGGATCCCGGCCTGTCGCGCGGCAGCGTACACCGCAACCGTGCTCATCCCCTCGATCGACCGACCACGCAGCAAGTCTTCGTCAAGGGCCCGGCGGTAAATCACGCCCGCGGTTTCTCGGGTCGGTTGCGGCACGCCGAGAGCACTCGCCATCCGCTCGATTTCGCCGAGGGCGTACTTGAGGTTGCGCTCTTGGGCGTTGGCGGTCTGCAAGCGGGTGTGCCACGTCCGAAGCCGGTTCATCTTCTGGCGCTGCCGGCTCGACAGACGGTTTCCATAGGCATCCTGATTCCGCCAGCCGATCTCAGTGGAGACACCCTCGTCGTGGAGCATCTTCGTCGTGGGTGAGCCGACGCGCGAGCGCTGGCCGCGTTCGCCGGCGGTGTAAGCCCGCCACTCGGGGCCGTGATCGATCTCGTTCTCATCGATGATGAAGCCACACTCAACACAGGCGGTCTCACCGTGTTTGTGATCGTGTGCGAGACGACCGTCGCACTCCGGGCAGACGGAGAGTGTCTGCCCGGCGCTGGTGCGTTCGGTCTCGGTTGCGTCCGTGCTGTCTTCGCTTGCCACGCGTTCGGTTTGTGTGGTGTCGACCATGGAGGGTTCCCGCGGAGATCGAGGCTACTGTTCAATGGTTTGTTCGCTCATTGGCATAAAATGTGGTGTGACATGGCCGGCGGTGGAGGTTTGGTATGTCTCGTTGTGAGCCCAGCACTTCTGGAACTGTGGATTGTCGGTGCATCCGCTACGCAGTGGTGTCGCCGTTGCTTGGACAACCCCGACATCGAGACAGTGAGGAGAACCTCCACTCGAGCGTTTCTCACTCGCTGGTCGGTTAGGAGCACTACCGCGGTACCGGCCAGCCAGCGAAATCGGCGGATAACTGGCCTCAGAACCGCTCTCTGTTTGCTTCGAGCGAGCGTTCTCGTGCCATTTCCTCGTTGGAGTAGATGTGGGGGTCAGTCGTTCGAACTCATCGTCTTCGGCGGATTCATCTGATATCTCCGATAACCTGCAGCGAGCGCCCGATATTCTCCGTTTTTGAATTCGCCACACAAGCACTCGCTACCGGCGAAACAGCTAAGATGGATTGTTAACGTATATTCATTTGGGTGTTAAGTGTGTACGCACCACATGGGACGGTCGAGAAAGAACGATCGGTCATCACCGAGAGTGATCGAGAGGGAACGAACCGTGTCGGCTCGGTCGAGCACCACCTCTGTGGCGTCGGGAGCCTGCTTTTGGCCGTCGGGTTCGCAGTGTTGTTCTACCCGCTTCTCGTGGAGCTTACCCTGCCGCTCGAAGTGCTCGCCACGACAGCACTCGTCTCGGCGGTCGTCCTCGTCTGGTCGGTCGGCTGGATCGGGTTCGAACTCCTCTGGGAGTGGCGTGCCGGGCGGTGGTCGCAATAATCACTGTCCGCCGTCCTCGACTGGAGACGGTCCGTCTATTCGGTGAGGAGATGTGATTCGACGAACCCTGTTACCGCTGCGCGGGTCTGGGCCGTGAGGTCCTCAGCCGTCGTCGCACGCCGAAGCATCGCCCCGTTGATGCTCGACACGAGCAGTTCCGTGGTCGTCTCGACATCGACGTCTCGGAACGTTCCGTCGTCGACACCGGCCGCGAGGACGGTTTCGAGCGTCTCGTAGATGAGATGGTCGGCGCGGGCGAACTGCTCGGAGTAGGCCGTATCCGAGAGCGCCCGCGAGCGCAACTCGAACAGTGCGACCTGTGACTCGCGTTGCTCGTCGTCTGGCGACGCCGGCAGGAACTCGTCGATGAGTGTCCACAACTGCTCGTCGGGACTGTTTTCGGTGTCGATTGCGTCCTCGATGGTGAACTCGTCGAGCATATGTTCTAGAAAAGCGATGAGAATCTCGTCTTTCGTGTCGTAGTGGTAGTACAGCAACGATTTGCTCTTCGGAAACTCGTTGGCGATCGCCTGAATCGTGAGATTGGCGTAACCGTGCTCGCAGAGCGCCTGATAGGTTGCTTCCATGATCTCCGACTGCGTACTGGGTTGGTCGGTCGTGTCCGCGTCCATGTAGACTAACTATTCAGTCAACGATGAAAAGGCTGTCGCCCTCGCCTCACCACTCGTTGATGTACTGGTCGAACCACACGTCCAGTAGCCTGACGAGCACCACCGCGAACCCGGTTTCGCTGCTCCAGACCGCGGCTTCACGACGAACTCCTGGCAGTTCCTCATCACCGGGAACACTTATCAGGACCGTATTGGCGTCGACGACGAGGACGCGACCGCTGCGCGAATCCCGCACATCAGCGATGCTCCCTGAGGCTAAGACTACAACCGAGACCGCTGTGGCTTGATTACCATGGACGTTCCCGCGGATACTGACGTCCGCATGGAGGTCCTCCCGAAGCGCGTCGTGTACATGACAGAGAGCGTTCGCACGTTCAACGATTGCCCCAAGTGTTTCCTCATCAAGATCGCCTTCGACGGCTACTGCAAATCGAATGGCTTCGAGGTTATCATCAGCATCTCGATCGATCTCAGTATCAATCTCGACACGGCCGAGGTCGCCAGCATTCCGTTGCTGTGCACCAACATGAAGCGCTACGGTATAGCAGGATGCGTAGAGCGTGTCATAGAAAGGTTGGCATAGTTTCGGGCCACCGTGCGAGAAGCTCGCTACCGCTAGTTCAGGATCACGACGATATCGTCCGCGCTTCAGACACTGTTTCTCAGTACGCTACTGAGCTGTATGACGAATTCTATGACACGCTCTCCAGTCGTACTACAGGCTACGATAGCCTGTTGGCTAATTAGGTGTCCAAAAGGTACCCCTTTCTGACCTCCACCCAGAACTCCCAGCTGCCAGAGCGTGGAGTCAGCAACCGTGCCATGGCACACCTCTTAACTGATTTCTACCATGATTTTCCAGAAGTGGGCCGACGTACTCGCGGGTGCGACCCCACTGCTACGAACAGTATTAGGCTTCCATTTGATCGAGTGCTTGTTCGAGGTGATCCTGTCGGTTGGCGTTTCGTTGGAGGACTTCTGTTGACCACTTTGACACCTCATATTCGAGCGCGTAGACGGTCTCGTTCGTCAAAATCACCATACTGGTTGCGTTTTCTGTCCGTTCCTCATGTCGCTCGTCGATCGAGGTTGTTCCGAGAATGATGAGCGCTTCGACTTCCTCGTGGGCCCGTATCCGGTTTCGTTCCGTACGATTGAGTGGTTTGGAAGGTAATATGCTAACTATGTTCATTAGCTAGCCAAAAACGTATTGAGCATTCTAACGGCTGACATTGCAAGTGACGGGCTCCAGTTGGGAGTTCTCATTGAATCGAGATTCAACCAAGACTGATGGGACTGTCGATATTCCATAGTAGCCCAATTCACGATTCATTTTGTTTTGCTTGGACTGCACCAACCAGTAGTGCGTCTTCGATGAGTGCGCCTGTCGCGCGCCGGAGCCGTTCGGACAGCGCTTGATGCGAAATGCCGAGTTCGTCGGCGAGCTCGCTCTGTTCGGTCTCACGAGGCACCTGATAGTAACCTTCAACGAGAGCGGTGCTAAGCGCTTCAAACTGTGGCTCTGTAAGCCCATAGAAGCCAGCAGGTTCGCCTTCCATCTCCCGGATAGCAGTCACCTCAAAGGTAAGACCCTCTTCATCGACGAAGTTAGTCGTCTTCGTCAGAGCGTCGCGATCAGGGTAGAGCACGCGGAGATACCAGCGTCCATCAGTTCCGTATGCGTCCGTGATCGTCGCACTGGAGTTCGTCAGCATCTGGAGAACGACTTGCACTTCAGAAACCCATTCCATGCGATACAAGTGTTCGTTGTCGAACGACGACAACAGCGTGAGATCTCGGATGCTAGGATCGTTCTCGAAGGCGGTTGTGATGGCTTCACGGTCGGCGTTGCGAATCCACACGAGCGGCATAGCTGCTTCGTCGCCGCTCTGCACGACGCGTTCGACTTCGAATTCAACATCCGGTAGTGAACTCAACGCCTCGTAGAGCGCGAACTCCTCGGCTGGGATCTCGCCTCGAACAACACATGCACTGGACATGCAGAGTACTCGTGGTCAACAGGCAAAAGGGTTGATTAGATCTCCCACCTCACGATCGAATCGCGATAGTGACTATAACAGTACTTCTACGTGGTCACTCTGAATCTTGCTGTTTGAGGTAGATCGCGAACCCAATCATCGTGGGCGGCCACAGTCCCACAAACATTCCACGTTGCTGATTATCTCGGATGTAGTATTCGTACAATGCGAGTGCTACTGAACCAAGAGCAGCAAACGCGAGATACGGCGCACCTGACTCTTCCGGCATCGCTTCTGATTCGGACATACAGACTATATCGATCTGCTTCACACTTATGTCACTGGCTTGCAACAGCAAGTAATAGCACGATACAAGAGACAGCGATTGTCACAAAACTCGTGTGTACAGTGCAGCCAGTGATAACGGGGTACACAAGAGGACTTTTACATAGAAACAGATCAGCGAAGAAACGCTACTTTCTTAGTGCACGGTTCGGTCTGCGTTCGGTGACTTACAGAAAATCGAAAGAGTAACAAAACATCTATATTTCTAGATGCTCGAAAGAAACTCTACGAAATCGTGCGACGCTTGTTGCCCAGTTCGATATCAGCTCATTCCCGAATGGCTATTTGTTGAGAGTTGGGTCCTGAATTTCCTCAGCGTCCTCAGCAATCCGGACACGTGCGTCTGGGTGCTGGTCGGGGCCTTCAACGATTTCTCCACGATCTCTGAGTTCTTCTATACCAGCTTTAACCGCGTCAGGATCAGCCTGTCCGATTACGGCAACGATATCAATGAGTTTGCTCTCGGGGACGCCATACCCGGTTCCACGGGGGCCGAAGACTTCGAAGTCTTCGGCATCGTCACGCAGAAACCGAACGTATTCGCGAATATTCGTTGATCCCGAGAGCGCACCATGCCAGGATGCCGGATAGACACTTATCCGGTTGTTGCCGAGAGAGTAGATAGTATTGCTATCAACCCATGTTTCAATGTCAGTGGTCCGCGCATCTACTGTTTCATCAAATGCCCCGCTGTTGAAGCTCTCTTCTGCACCATTAGCTAACGCTTCCGAGTACTGTGCTACTGTCTCTCTACTCACCCCCATTTCTCTATTTGGATGGTATATCTCAACTAACTCGACGAGTTCCTCAGCGAGAAGGTTCTGGCTTCTGCTCTCAGCCTCTGAGACGATTCTCTCGTTGATTTTGGTCATTACCTTGCGTATGGCTGCAACGCGAATAAGCAGTCGGGTAGTGGCTCTCATGACCGATAGCTGATCTGAAAATGTTGAACGGATCCGCAGAACGTTCATACAGAAGGAAGCCAAAAGGAGAGTATGGCAACAGCCACCTGTGGTGAGTGCGGCAACGAAACAGAATACGACGAGACAGACTCTTCAGACCAGATTCCGTGTACACACTGTAACAATATGATCGAAGTATAACTCTACAGGGCGTTCTCACCGCTACTAGTACGCTCGCAAGCGTCAACCGTTGAGTGAAAATCGATCAACGTGACTGGTATTCGACTCAGCAATCGAGACTTGCTGGCGCACTAGAGCGCTATTCTTCGACTTCGAAAGAGACCTTGACCTCGGCTTGGTATTCGTGGCCATCTTCAGTGGCCACCTCGACACTCAGTCCTTCGACTTCGATCCAGTGAACGTTGTCGAGAGTATCGGTTGCCCGTTGAGCAGCGCTATCAACCGCATCTTCGAAGCTTTCCGGGCTAGTTCCGATCAAATTGACTTTCTTGTACGTCATGCCAGCTTCAATAGGGGACAATCACTAATTAACAGGATGCTTGCACTACGATCCCTCTCATTCGGTGTAGATGGCTCGTCGAGGTCGGGCAGGTTAGCTTCACCGACGCCCGGTTCCTCAGGCGTCCGGTAGGTATCGGCGAGACCGCTTTTTGCTTATCTCTGTGACCACAGCGCTCTCACTCCGGAAAAGCTTCACGTCCTCTTCGACCGGCCGCACCCTCCACGCGAGCAACTCCTCGATGTATTCGCGGGCCTCTGCCAGCGTCTCGTTGTCCTGTTTGGGCAGGCCTTCGGCGAGGTACTTCGGCAACTGCCCCGGAGGGGCCGGTGGATCCTGTTCGGTCATAGCCACCTTATGTAGCATGCAAGGGTGCATAAACTCACCGAGCGTTACATAAGATAACATGAGGCCACTAGAGAGCGAACGTTGATTACCAAACTGGTGGAATCTACTCACATGCCAGACACCACTGGAACGAACTACGGGGAGTGGCCCTCACCGATCACACCAGGGATGATTGCCTCAAGCGGTGTTCACTTCGCCGATATCGCACTTGATGAGGGCACTGCCTGGTGGCTCGAACGACGCCCTGCCGAACAGGGGCGGGGAGTCATCGTTCGTCACGATGAAAACGGATCGGTAGATATCACGCCCTCCGAATACAACGTTCGGACGCTTGTCCACGAGTACGGCGGTGGGGATTTCCTCGTTCATCACGGTACCATCTGGTTTGCCAACTTCGAAGACCAACGACTCTACCGACAACAACCGGGTGACGACCCGGAGGCGATTACGCCCAAGCCCACAATCGATCAGGGTGACCGACACGCAGACATGGCTATTACCCCCGATGGCGAGCACCTCTACTGCGTCCGCGAGCGTCATACTGACGACGGCAGCGAACCGACGAACACGCTCGTTACGCTCCCCGCCGACGGCTCGGACGCACCCACTGTCGTGGCTGAAGGCCATGATTTCTACTCGTTCCCGCAGGTGAGTCCCGACGGCTCGCGGATCGCGTGGACGACATGGGATCACCCGTCGATGCCGTGGGACGAAACTGAACTGCACGTTGCGAACATTACCGACGACGGCCAACTCATTGACAGCCAGCAGGTCCTCGGCGGTGACGGTGAATCCGTCTTCCAGCCTGCCTGGAGTCCTGAGGGTGGGTTACACGCCGTCTCCGACCGTTCGGGCTGGTGGAACCTCTACCGAGTCGACGATGGTAATCCTATTGCGCTCTATCCAACTGAGGCGGAGTTCGGTGTGCCACAGTGGGTTTTCGGTCTCTCGACATACGCATTTCTTGACGACGGCCGTATTGCCGTTCGTTTCGGAAAAGCTAGTGACTATCAACTTGGATTACTGGATACAGAGGGCGAACTAGAAACTCTAAATCTTCCGGGCAACCGTTTCCCAGCAGCGCACATCGACACAGAAGGCGAAGATATGCTGTTCATAGCTGAGAGTCCGACACAACCGAGAAGTATCGTCCGCTCGCACCGAGAGAACGGGCTATCCGTTCTCAGTCAAGCAGCCGAAGTCGATATCGATGAAGCGTACTTTCCCGAACCCGAGCACATCACCTTTCCCACCAGTCACGACGAACAAGCACATGCGTTGTATTACCCACCACAGAACCCTGACGTAGACGAACCGATCGACGAACAACCGCCACTCGTGGTGTTGAGTCACGGCGGTCCGACAAGCGAGACACTCCCAACGCTTTCGATTAGTGGCGTTCCCTCGATCCAGTTTCTCACCACACGTGGGATCGCCGTCGCTGACGTCAACTATCGCGGGAGTACGGGCTACGGGCGGGACTACCGCGAACGACTCACCAACAAATGGGGTGTGGTCGATACTATCGATTGCGTCAACGCGGCCGAATACCTCGCCGAGCAAGGCCGAGTCGACGGTGAGCGTCTAGCGATAGAAGGCGGAAGCGCCGGTGGGTATGCCACGTTGTGTGGGCTGACCTTCCACAATACGTTTGATGCCGGAGTGAGCCACTACGGCGTGGCGGATGTCGAAGCTCTCGCTCGTGAGACGCACAAATTCGAATCACGGTATCTTGACAGTCTTATCGGTCCCTTACCTGAGGCTCAAGACACCTACCACGAGCGGTCACCTCTCTATCACGCTGATGAGATTCGCTGTCCGCTCCTCTTGCTGCAGGGTTCCGAGGACGCCGTTGTTCCACCTGCGCAAGCGAAGCAGATGGTTGATGCACTCACCGACAACGGCGTTCCTCATGCCTACCTCGAATTCGAGGGCGAACAACACGGATTCCGACGTGCGGAGTCGATTCAACGCGCCGCCGAGGCAGAACTATCTTTCTACGGACAGGTCTTCGATTTCACTCCCGCAGACGACCTTCAATCAGTAGATCTCAACACCACGGAGTAGACGAGACGGCTGCAGTGAATCGCTAGACTGCAGCAGGATGGGTCGCTAAACCGAAAGCATTGAAGCGAGAGCTTTGCGTTATCCATGACGAAGATCTCCCGCTTCATCGAGCAGTGTGTCCCGACCGCTCAAAGAGTTTCTGGCGGTGGAATTCGTGAAGTCCCCATCACTTACCCGGTTGGCGGGCGAATCCCAACTATGCCTCCAGCAAATGCTTCCCAGCAACAGCACGGAGACTTCCAACGTCATCCGCCCATTTTGTGTGATGCATGCGAGTCTGCTCTCCACTCCTCCGGAGACGGCACGATCTCATTTCTCCTTTTGGATCAGCTCACACTTCCACTCATTGGCTGCGATAGCCATCTTGGGCAGTTCACCACCATTTGTGGGTTCACTACCGAAGATAGCGCTGAACTCCTGTCCCACCGACCAGCCGGCGGTATCAGTTGTCCCAGCTGTCACCTCGCCCCGTACAACCTAAACCATCCCCTGATCCCAGTCCAGAACGGAGCAGTTGCCGTCCTTGCGTGTCCTGAGCACCAAGTAGATACCATTGAACGATTCCAGACAGGCCTTGAGCTACAGCAGAAGCTGACAACCTCCCTTGATACACTGCAATAAGTGTCATCACCTTCCTGTCAGTAAAGACGGCGAATCGCAAGACGACGATCACCTGTAACCGCGATGAGGAGAAGATGAAATCAACGAACTTCTCCTGGACCATCGCTCTTAGGTAACGTCCGAGGGCGCACAACACCATCAAGTATTACACAAGGCCGACCGGTGACAAACAGTAATTTTGCCTGCGAAAATCCGATGAAGTAGGTTCAAACAGCGCGCGACGCAATCGCGAGATATGCAGTCCCATGCACGTAACCACGTGCCCACACTGGCCCGTGGACTCTCCGCGATATCGCTCGTGTTCATGTTCAGGACAGTGCTCAGGACTCTCCCAGTCGGGACACTCCCACGCGCACCCGCCGGAATTATCGACACTACCCCATCCGTAAACGCCACTCCCTCTCTGGAGGTATTTATCGAGTGAGCAGCCGAATCTCGAACCGGTGGTGGGTCTATCTCGCACTCGGTCTCGGGAGTGTAAGCTACGGATGTCTGTTGTTCATCTGGTTCCTCCTGCCGGCGTTTTTCACACCCGTCATCGACGAGTTGGGTCTCACAGGGTGGCAGGCAGGAATACTCGCCGGAGCGATTCCACTGACATATATTCCCCTCTCGCTGGTAAGTGGACTCGCGATAGATCGGGTCGGACCACGATGGGCAATGGGAGCTGGCTTGCTCATCTTCGGGTGTGCGGGGACTGCCAGAGGCTTCGCAACCGGATTCCCGTCGCTGCTCGCGATGACGCTGCTTGTGGGCGTGGGGGCAACCGGAATTACGTTCGGTCTTCCGAAACTGGTCGCGGCACTATTCCCAGCCCAGCAAGTTGGGTCCGCGTCGACGGTCTACGTGCTCGGGTCGTACGCTGGTTCGGCCTCGGCGTTCGCAATCGGTCGGCCAATCTTGGGTCCCGCACTCGGCGGCTGGCGACATGTCTTCATCTGGAGTGGCCTCGTTGTCGTCGCATTTGCATTCGTGTGGTTTGTCGGGACAGCTCGTGTGACCTTCCAGCCGGTCAACGACGAGCGGACTTTCTCCATCGGCTCGTTTCGTCGGGATGCCGGCCGAGTGCTTTCGAATCGGAATATGATCTTGCTTGTGGTGGTCGGCATAGCGTACCTGATGGTCAGCCACGGGCTACAGGGCTGGCTCGTAACGATTTTCGAAACGCGCGGTATCCGGCCGGCGCCCGCTGGTCTGACGACAACGGTTCTCGTTGCGGGCCAAGTGATAGGGGCGCTCTCGATTCCACCGCTTTCGGATCGATTTTCGATCCGCCGTTGGGCGGTCGTTTTGGCAGGTTTGCTCGTGTCCAGCGGGACAATGATGCTGCTAGCATTCGATTCCGAACTACTCCTCGCAGCCAGCGGGATCGTCGCCGTTGGGGTAGGTCTCGGTGGAGTAGGTCCCTTACTCAGAGCCATTCCGGTAGAACTAGCGGGAATTGGCCCCAGACTGACCGCGACAGCGGTGGGATTCATCTTCGCTGTTGGAGAAGTTGGCGGGTTTCTCGGGCCATTTCTGATTGGTTCACTCCGTGATGTCACCGACTCGTTCACACCTGGACTTGCGGTGGTAGCCACGGGCGGGATAGTAATCGCTGCTGCAGGATGGCAGATGACTGGCATTCAGTAGTGTATTGAGCAATACTGATAAGCGTCACATGACAGTTGTCAGATGGTATTGTGAAGCACGTTGTTGGTGGCAACTGAGTTGCTTGAGCGAATACTCTAGACCGGAAGACGCAGTGAAACTGGTGGATCGATACTCTACTAATTCGGTCGTTCAAGAACGAAATCGCCCGGTTGCGCTCTACCAGCAATCTTCTTCATAAGAGTGGTTCTGTATAGTTAGGAGAAAGTTGTCCGAGCAGGGATGGCCGCAGACCTGAGAGTCAATCTCTTGCAGATCCGACGTCCGGAAATACTGATAGCTATTGTCGTTCCGGTCGGAGTCAACAAAGGTCGCGAGCGCGTTCTGTACGCGCTGGCGGTTTGTCAGCGACGTGGTGGTAATCATGTACGTATACGGTCCTGTGGTTCACGCGCACCCTGACCGTGCAGGGCTTTCGCAGGTTCAATCTCTGGATCGGTTGTTTTGGTGGCGCGAGATCTTGTTGAAGTCATGCCGACCATGATGGCCACCCTTGTTGCAGTTTCCTCTAACACCCCAACCAGTCGCTTGACGGTTGAGGCTATTGGACGTTCTCGCCCGTGTTTTCGAGCCGCATACTGTCAAGCTGCTCGCTGATTTCGGTGGTCTTGGTGTCGAGTTCACCAACGAATCCACTCGTTTGATCGGTCGTCGTTGCGCCCTGACTCGTCGGTTCAATTAAGCCCTCTTCTTCGAGTACGCGCAATGAATAGCGTACCTTGTGATGCTCGTAGCCGGTTTCATTCGACATCCTCACAATCCCAATGGGCTCGTTTGCGATGACCAGCCGCAGTACTTGGAGATGGCGGACCAGCATGTCTACCTCTTTTTCCATCCGATCGATCATATTGTGTGTTATCATGGAACGATGCATGTTAAGTGTTGTTCCCGAACTGACTCCTTCCTCTCACCTGGAGCAGTCCCAGTGGAATTCAAGACTCACTGAACCGTCGGCCGTAGGCTCCGTGTCGTCATCGGAAGCAACGACATGGTGTGGAGATGGAAATCGAACATCGTTCCCGTTCGCTACCAGTTTTATCTCATCACTTTCAGGGAGGATTCTCTTGGCTCTATGCACTGCCTCGACAATGTCCTGGGAATCTGCTGTGTTGGCCCTGCCGGCTTCGCTGTTGGTCCGTGCTGCCCTCGTTACTGGCTCAATATCGACATCCGCGCTCCGGTTCGAGAGGACGGCGTTGACAGCGACGCCAACCAAGATAATCAGCCCGCTAAAATAAAGCCACGTCAGCAGCACGAGAACACCCGCAATCGCACTACTCTCTGGTGATTTGAACTGTGTATATAGCCGGAATACTGACTCGAACGTGGTCAGTCCAACGGCGGTCACGAACACACCAGGCAGGATTTCTTTCAGTGTCACGTCGGTGTCCGGGAAAATGTAATACATTGGGACGAACGTGACTGCTAACCCGATGATGAGGACTACCGGACGGATGACGGTCGCAATCACTCCCGGATCGACGCTCGAGAGAATCGAATTGATTGCCAATCCTGCCACTAACGCAAGTCCAAATGTCAGAAACACCACTACCCCGTCGGTGAGCTGATCGGCGAAGGTATTCGCTGATCCCGTCTCGTAAATATCCGAAAACGCGGTGTCGAGCCCACGAAAAATCCGGAGGGTTCCCCATAGCAGCACTCCCAGCCCGAGGATCGAGAGTCCCGTGGATGTCCCGGCAGTTTCGAGTTGGCCGATGAGAATCCCACCAGTGCTTGGTGTGAGAACCCGTTTGGCAAACGAGATGAACGCCGTTTCGAGACTTCGGTCCCCCACAGTCGAGATGATCGTCAGCACTAATACCAACAGTGGCAGCATCGACACGAACGCGTGGTAGGCGATGCTGCCCGCCATGAACGTCACTTTCTCTGTGCGGAGTTCGTGCACGACTGCACGAAGAACGTCCATCGAACGGCCAAAACGGCTCATATCGAGTCGGTCAGCGAGTGACTGCATCATGGTTCCCGGCTTGTAGAACAGCCACAATAATACGACCGATTTCAACAGTGTGTCCGGCTGCTTCCGTGAAGTCTTCGAATCGGGCGATTAGCTTTAGAGCCGTCCTCTAAAAGGGTCCGGGAACCCTTTGCTTTGTGTTCGATGCAGTCAGTCGTCCATCGATCCCGGTGACTCGAAGCTATCGTCTGACTCGGTCTCCGAATCCTCGGCGACGTCCGACGCACTACTCCGCGCACTCGACATCCAGTCGTCGATGTTTGCGGCGACGTAGTCCTTGCTGCCCCAACCGACGCCGATGCCGACCGCGAGCGCGAGTGCCACTCCAAGCGCACCGAAAAAGGCTGTAACGACCGTGGTGAACAGCGTCGTCAGCACGTCCGTGTCGAATCCTACCGTATCCAACGCGATCGTGATCGTGATGTAGTAGACGAACAGCTTCACTGCGAGTCCCGCGAGAGTGGTCAGCCGGCTTGCATCGGTGCTGGCGACAATGCCTTCGAGGAGATCCGCAACGAAAACCCCCACAACCAGAACAAGCAGTCCACCGATCAACGCCGGGGCGAAGGCAGCGAACTCGTTCAACAGTTGCGAGAGCGCTGGAATTCCAAGGGTATCCGCCGCTGCCAGGAGCGCGAGGAAGTACACGACGTACTCAACGAGTTTCCCGACTGCGTTTCCAACCCCACCCGTGGAGGTGGTGACGCCTTCCAGGGGCGTGCCACGGGCGTAGCCATCGAGCCCGAACCCACTGACGATATTCGCGATAATATCGCCGAGGTTCCGCCCAATCACGAACCCGATCACCAGAATGATGACCGCTGAGAAGATAATAGGGAGGAACGCACCGATGTCCGAGAGCAGTTGCGAAAGGATTGCGATCCCGAGTACGTCTGCCGCAGCAAGGAACGCATAGAAGTAGACAATATACGCGATCAGCGTCCCAATCGAACTCGCCACGCCGGTATCACTTTCGAGTGGTGTTCCGCGAGTGTAGTTCGAGAGTCCAATCTTTTCGAGAATGCGAGTTACGACACCACCAAGAACTCGGCCGAGAATCCAGCCGATCAGTAGAATGACGATTGCACCGATAACCGCTGGTATGAACCCGATGATGTTTGCGACGGTATCTTGCAAGAAATTCGGAACTTGGGCCTGCAAGGCGGTACGACTTATGAGCGCGGGTGGAGTTATCATCGATTTCATCTCCTCTCACATCCAATGGTTTTGAGAGCTATCCAGTGGATGCAACTCCGGGTTTGAACGCTTCTCTAATAAAATAGTGTGGTAGTTTATAATTGAATGATAGGTGCGAGCACCGATTGTATTGTTCAACGATGGATTTGATACCGGTATTGTTCAATTCGAATCTGTCAACGACTGTGTGATCCAGCCCCGTACTTGTTGTATTCTGTCGGCAGAGCTCGCAATTTCTGATAATACTGGATACGTGAAATCCTGTGAGTGATAGAGGTACTCGTCAAAAGTTCTCCCATCGAGATGCAGGTTGTCCGTTGGTGGACGTTCGTTGAGGAACGCTTGACGCTGATCAGCAAGCATGTCACAGTCATGTTCAAGCGCGTGGAGTCGATCACGAGCGGCGGTGAGATTTTCATCGGACCAGACTTCAAACGGTGAATCGGCAAGCTCGGAGACAGTGGCGGTAATCTTGCATAGTTGTTCGTCAGTCTCGACGAGCGATGTCGCTTCTCGATCGAGCCACATCGAGAATGCCCTGCGATCGCGATGGGCCTGCTTTGCGGCTTCGAGAATCGTCGTCTGGAGGTTTTGGGAGATGTCAACATTCTGCTTGAGGACGTGAGCAATACCCGGTCCGAGCTCTCCTGCAATGGCTTCGTGGATCGAGGCGTCGTTGTACTCGTCGTCGTAATGGTCGGTATCCAGAAGCGTCTCCTGAAAGGCGTCCTCGATTCGCTCGATCGTCGCTCCACCGGGCTCCGTATCGGAGAGTGTGCGGACTGGTTGCTGGGGTTGTCTCCACGCCCCGTTCTGGGAGTGACTGCATTCGATATTGGCAACGCGGGTATGAAATCGCTGGAATGCACGCTTTTCGACCTGTGTTCGGGCTTGCTCTCGCTCGACGCGCTCGCGCGCGTTACTGATAGGTTTGATCGCTTGTGGGGTCATGATATATTTATTGCAAGACGTGTGCTACGGGGACATTCTCTTTCGACAGTAGTGCGTCTCTGAACAGCATCATCCGACTGCCAAGCAGTGTTGCGGTGGATCCTGTCGCGGAGTCGTTCATCAGTGTCCCGGTGATCGGGCATCGCGGATGTCGGCCCCATCGCGAACTTCCCCGAGCAGTTCGGACAGCCGGTACGGTTTCCATTCCAGCAGGTGCGAACACTCGGACATACTGACCGGTGACGAACGCCTTGCAGTTCTGGCATTCAGGCATGTGAGGGGTGATCGCCGTGGAGAATAACCCGTACAAACTGGTCGTTGCCGCAACTCGGGCACTGAGTCGTGTTCATCGGAACCAGGCTTCCATCACTAGTGACTCTGGCAGGATACAGGTTGTTACACTGATCACAACAGAGAAACCTGCTGTCGCTTCTTTTCATCTTTTCACTTGATTGATCACTCATGATTTTGTTTGCATAATAGCACCCCACACCATTGTTCCTTTCGGCTAGTTAGTCTCCTCTTCGAGGAGTTCGCTTTCGGTAAACGATTCGAAAAACATCTCCATCAGTTCTAATTTCCAACATTCTTCCACGGTACTACACAATAATCGCAACATTAATTACCAATACGTCTATCTACTCAGGCGGGTTCTATGATACCACTCCAGCAAGGGTTTTCACTCGACCCACAGTCGTTGCTCAATCAGTACGGACCAGCACTCGTCAGCGCTGCCGTGACGATCGTACTGTTCCTCGTCTCGTTCGTCATCATCTACTACGTCGGCAAGGCCATCGTGGTCCGGATGTTGAACGCCACGCTCGACAATCGTGACATTGATGAGACGATTGCAGGATTACTCGTGAGCACGGTAGTCGCGATCACGGCTGTGCTTGCAATCGTGATCGCAGCAACGATCGCAGGCGCTGGCGTCGTGCTCGCAGCATTTGCGACGCTCGCTGGTGCGCTCGCACTCGCGGTCGGGTTCGCTGCACAAGACATCATCTCGAACTTCGTCGCGGGAATCTTCATCATTCAGGACGAGCCATTCAAGATCGGCGACTGGATCGAGTGGGATGATAACGTCGGTGTCGTCAGGGAAATCCAACTCCGAGTCACGAAACTCGATACGTTCGACAATGAGGAAGTCACAGTGCCGAACAGTGACCTCGCCAGCGCCGTTGTGACCAACCCCACGGGCAACGACCAGCTCAGGGTCGGTGTCGACTTCGGCATCGAGTACGACGATAATATTGAAGACGCGCGTGCGGCAATTCTCGACGAGGCGCAGAAACTCGATGGAGCGCTCGCCGAACCCGAACCCGCCGCGCCCGTCACAAGCCTCGGCGATTCCGCAGTCGTGCTCTCGGGACGTGTCTGGATCGATCCGAACCGTACCGGCTACGCACCGACGGCCGCCGCGTTCACCGAAGCGGTCAAGAAACGCTTCGACGTCGAGGGCATCGGCATGCCGTACCCCTACACCGAACTCACCGGAAGCGTCGAGGCCGAAACTCTCGACGGGGCAGGATACTCAGCAACGGACGACTAACCACAGCCATTCCATCGGATTCGAACTCCGTATTTTTGACGGCAATCACACTGGTTCGTCGCGTAATCACTCGAAAAACCGGTGATGGCCGTGTATTTCGGGTGTCGAAATCAAAGTCGATATCAGCGGGATCATCTACGATTCTCGCTCATCACGACTCTCGGACGCGTCTGTCTGTGAGATCGAATGGAATGGAGAGATTGTTTCGGGCGGCAACTCTTCGATGAACTGTTCGAAGTCATCAATCTGCTTAAGCGTATCGGGGAACGTGAGATACTCCACCGTGACGAATGCACCGAGAGTAATGATGCGATAGCCGTCGCTGGTTTGTTCAGTCCAGTGTCTCTCGGGAAGTTCGTCCAGCGATGGTTGAAGGGCACCTGCGAGAGTTACAAAGCGTCGGTGACATCTTCGAGCGGGGATGGTTCGTCACACAGGTGTTCAAGCAACCAGAGCAGTTCGGGATCCGCTGCAAGGAACTGCTTTCAGATCTACGCTCCAGAACCTAGTCGCTGATACACTCTCACACCCCTCCAAGAGTCTAACTACTTGACTTCGCACGTTAGACGAACATCCCATCGATCTGGTGCATCAGCTCGTCGGTGCTGCGGTCAGGACTGTTGAGTGCCCAAGAAAGCAGATTTTGAACGCTTTCACGGAAGGAACGCTTGACGTCGTTGCAAAGTGAACTCGCGTGTCCGAGAATCGTTCCAAGAGCGCTGTCTGCAGCACCGAGCTTGAGGAGGCTGTAGGCTAACATCAGCAGGTGCCAGTGTTTGACTGGCACCTGCGGCATGTCGGAGCTCGCAGTCTCCCAAACCAAGGTCCTGCTTGGTGTCCCTGAAGAACGTCTCCACTCGCCATCTCATCGCGTACAACTCGATGAGATGGCTCGCTGGCGCGTCGATTTTGTTCGAGACGATGTACTTCACGCTCCTTTCGTCGTCTTCGCTGTCGCTCGGTTCCTTCTCAGTGATCAGCAACTTCACCTTGCCGATACGGCTGACATCGCGCTTCTGGGTCCAGATATGGTAGGTTTGGTCATTGATCGTGCGCGGGACTGTGTCGATGCGCTTGCCGAGCGCACCGACACGGATCCGTTCACCACCGTAGCTCACGCGTGCATCGCTTTTGACCGCCGAAACCCACTCCTTCCTGACTCACCCTCCAAACCCCCGAACTCGCACTGTCTAGTTGAGAATCTCCTCAGCTGGCGTTCGTTCCTCAAGCCACCTCAACTAGACACTGGCGCTCTTAACGTGTTTTCATCATTCTGAAATGGAATAAAAACTTAATAGTATGCGTTTTGAGAGGGTAGTGTGAGAAAATCACTCACGCAATAATAGTATGAGCAACGATCAACACTACCACGAGGAGGCAGATCCGCACGATCCGACCAACCGATACACTGCCGAAGAGGCTGCAGAACTCGACGAAAACGCATTCGGAGACTCGATTGGCCGCCGCACGTTCCTGAGCATCGCGGCCGCGACCGGGGCCGCGCTCGCCTTGCCCAGTACAGTATCAGCCGAGGTCACCGACGACGCGTTGACCGACATCGCCGAGTACGTTGTCAACGCGACGCCCGACGACTACGAGGCGACGCTCGTCCTCGAGTTCGCGGACAGAGACGCACTCGAAACGTTTGCCGACGCGTACGCGGAACCCAATTGGAACATCGAGGAGGATTCGCTTCCCCCGAAGGCGGAGACGCGAGAGTCGCCGACTCCGGCGGCCCACGCATACCTCACCGCCGAGGAGCTCGATCAGGCACTAGATATTTCTGACGTTGAATTCGTCGATTTCTCACCAGGTGCGAACCCCTTCTGGAGGTTGGACAACCCCTACGGCGACCGCGTCTTCCCCGAGGTTAAGGATGCGCGTGATTTCGTCTCCCACAGCGAACTTGGCCAAGGACTCCAGTATCTGGAGGACGAGTACCCCGACCGCATCCGCGCTCACTCCATCGGCCAGGGACCAGGTTGGGAGAACCTGCGCACGGGCGAGGACCCCGACCGTAAGGACATCTATGTCGCGGCAGTGACGGCCGACGCTCAGGACGAAGAGTCCTTCCAAGAGAAGGACAAAGCTGTTTTTTCCCTTTCAATCCACGGGGACGAGCCCGCGGGCCGCGTGGGTGGCACACGCCTCCTTGAGGATGCAGTAAGAGGTGAGGCCGATGCCATCAAGGACCTTCTTGACGACATCGTCGTTGTCTTCCTCTACGTCAATCCCGATGGTTGGGTCGTCCGAAAGCCACAGTACGAATTCGAGAGTTGGGGAGGAACGGAACGGTTCCGCTATCACCGCGGGAACGCAGCCATCGGGGACACTAACCGGCAGTACCCAACGATGGGCTGGGTCAACCCCGGGTACTGGCCAGCCGAGCCAGAGGACACCCCCGAGGTGCGTCCCGATGATCCCGAGGGGCGGGGCTACGAAGACGTGGTTCCGGATGCGCTGTCGGTCGTCGAGCATTTCCGGGGCTACGACAACGTCGAGTATCTCTGTGACTACCATGGGATGGACCTGTCGGATGCGATGACGTTAAATCTGGAGACGAACGCGCCGTTCGATCACGACGGTACGCACAACCTCGACGAGGTGAACCGACGAATCGTGGACGCGCTGGACGACCAGTGGGGGAGCCCCGAGAGAATCGCCGAGGACACCATGCGCGCCGGCGAGGACATCCACGGCGTCGAAGGATACGTCCCCGACCGACTGATCGACTACGGCTCGATCTATGACTGCCTGGGCTACCAGATTACCGGCGGGTTGCTCGGCTGGGCAGGCCAGCCAGAGGAGTTCGGCGGTCTCGGTGCCATCACGGTCGCCCCCGAGATGATCCTCCGGGACGCCTACGACTTCAAGCCCTACATCGAGCGCCACCTCGGCCTGGCCTACCGCCTATCGATGGAGGAGTTCTCCCAGTTGACCGCCGCAGACACTGACGCGACGATAGCCACTGGCGACCAAGACACCGCCTACGTCGCCTCCGATGTCCTCACGCGTTCATCCGCGAACCTTCCGTTCACCGACGAGGGAGACGACGGCCCCGGCAACGGACAGGGGCCGCCACCGCACGCCAGCGTCCGGCGCAGCCGAGGTCGATCGGATCATTCGGGCGGAGTGAGCGCTGAGTCCGGCGGATCAACCCACTCGTTGGCTGCGGAGTTCCACGCGGAGGGTATCAACGAGGGTGTCATCCAGCTCGTCAACCCCGGCGGGCAGGTCGTCCGCGAGGTCGACCTCGCGGACCCGACAACGGATAGCCACAGCGCCTTCTACATCCCTGATCCGGACGACGGCAAGTGGATCGTCGAGTACGACGGCGACGCCGGCGTCGACGTCGAGACGATTCTCCTAGAGTCCGAGGATGAGTACCCTAACCCCGAGGAGACGCTGGGCTATTCTCAGCGCGAGTACGAGGTCAACCCCATGCGGTTCTTCGAGGACTTGCGGCCCAACCTCGAAGACGGGGAGATCGACGATATGAGCGTCCATCACGTGTCGGTCGGTCGGCTGCTCCGTGGTCGATCGGGCAAGCGCCACTACGACAACCTGGTGATCGCCCACAACGATGGGATCGACAACTCAGAGTACGTCTCGGAAATCGAGAGGTTCGTCGAGGCCGGTGGCGACCTCGTACTCACCGACACCGGGCTGAACCTCCTCGCTGTCCTTGATGTCGGCGACATGGCGGCCATCTCCGCTGACGACATCAAGGAAACCTCGGTAGACATCGGCAACCTCAACAACCGCGACTTCGACCACCCGCTACTCACGGACATCCGGGAGATCCAACAAGAGGTCTGGAAGGGGTCACAGCTCGGCTACACCACCGGGGACGACTCGCCGGTCACGACCGTCGACACCGACGCGTTCGAGGCCGCTGGCGGTACCGTCGGCGGAACCATGGGCGGCGAAACGTACTGGGAGCAAGACGAGGACGGTAACTGGGAACAGATATCCGTTCCCGGCGAGGTCGGTGTCGGGACGCTGACGGTGGGCGACTCGGAAATCAACGTTTTAGGGTCGGTTCTCCCGCCGGCGAACCAGCGGGAATTGCATCCGTTCGGAATGGCTGACTATGCGGTGTCGTTCATGGGTCACACGCTCGTCTGTAACGCACTCGGGTTCGAACAGCGCCGCTACGTCAACGGTGAGCTCGTTGGGACATGGGGTGAGATCCGGTAGCGCCGCCAATCAATCCCATTCCATTCGTTCCGGCGGTGGTCCTTCGACTGAGAAAATCGACCCGACACGGATCGATGAGAGGTCAAAGAACGATCCGTTCTTTCCGCCCGATGTTCATTTCTCGCGCCTATTCTCGTTTCCCTACCCTTTCGAAGGAAGTAGTTTGGAACGGTAAAAACTCAGCAGACGCGTTTCTCGCGCGGTATTGAGACGCGACCGCGACAGCACCGCTGAAGAATCCTCTCCCCACCCACCAACGATAGATAGAAGCTGTAGCGGCTCTCCAGTTGCATTCCTCCTCCACATCACCAAAGCTCAGCCGCAGATCGACACTACACTTGTGAGTGCAGTGAACTACTCCGCCCTACTTCGCGCTGACGCGCTCGTTGAGGGCGGAGCTTCCTGCCTCTATGACGCGCTTTGCAGATACGGCTGTATCCACAGGGAGCGCAGTCTCCACAGGCGTTGATTCGGGGTGTCCCACCCCTATACGTTCGAGGCCGCGAGAAAGAATGTTCCATGCAGCGTTCGCGTCCCTGTCCGCCGTGAAACCGCACGAGGGACAGGCGTGTTCGCGGACCCACAGCGGCTTGTCGGACGAAACTCCACAGGCAGCGCACTCTTTGGTTGTCCCCGCCGGTTCGACCGGAACGTAGTGTGTGCCTTCGCGCTCGCATTTGTATTCGAGCATGGAGAGGAACGTCCGCCATGCCGCTGACGCGGTGTTGCGGCTGTTCGACGGGCTTTCGAGCATCCCGCGAACGTTCAAGTCCTCCACCGCCACGAGGTCGTACTCGCGGGCGTAGTAGTTCGACAGTTTGTGCAGGAAGTCTCGGCGCTTCCGTTTCAGGTCGGCGTGACACTCCGCGACTCGCCGACGTTGGCGGTCGTAGTTGGCCGACCCGTGTTCCTTCCGTGAGAGAGCGCGTTGTTCGCGTTCAAGCCGCTCACGTTCGTCCGTCAGGTCGAGAGATTCGACCGCCGCGCCGTCGGTGTCGTGAGCGTACTTCAGAATACCTACGTCGATACCGACCACCTTTTCGGGGCCGGTCGGTGGTTCGGGTGGTGCTCGGTCGAACTCAACGCCGAACGTGGCAAACCACTCGCCCGTTGGTTCCTTCTTGAGCGTGACCTGCTTCACCGTCGCGTCGTCGGGGATGGCGCGGTGGAGCCGTATCGGTATATCCGCAAGTTTTGAGAGTGACAGAACAGTCTGACCGCCCTTCTTGTCGAGCTTGAAGCCAGACTGACTGTACGTGAAACTGCGGAACGCCCGAGGCGGCTTCCACTTGAGGCGACCGACGCCGTAGCCGTTCTCCTTGAGTTTGGAGAGGCCTTTGATGTTCTGCTCTATCCGCATGACTGCTGTTTGCAGAACTGTCGAGTACACGTCCGAGAGACCACCCCACCAGTCTTTCAAGGACGGGAGTTCATCTCGGATGGACCGAACACGCTGATTGAGCGTGCCTGCATCCTCGGGGATTTGGTTGAATCGGTAGAGAGCGTGATTGTACAGTTGCCTACAAATGTCTCGGTGGCGGTCCAACTCCTCGCGGTGAGTGTCGGACGGTTCAAGACGATATTTGTAGGCGTAGTACATCTGCTACTCGCGTTCCTCGATTAGTTCGTCGAGTTGGTCGCGGATGAACGAGGAGAGGTTGAGGTGCTGTTCCTCAATCCACTCGTCTTGATCTTCGCGGATGGTGATTGTCTTCCGTTTCACCGTATGCACACTATGCACACAAAACGTATAAACCCACTGGTAAGCAGAAACGACGTATGGTCAGATGATGACGGGCGCTGTATCCCCTCCCTGCTCGCGCCTTCGGCGCTCGCGGAGGAAGGGGGATTAGCGCCCTGCGGATTCAGCTAAACACCACTATTTCGAGGCAACCTGGCGAGCCCACTTCGATCGCCAACGGTCCGCGTTTTTGCGGAGTTCGTCCACGCTATATTGAATTGTCTCCTTAGGCTCCTTAGCATGTGGCTGGTATTTTTTCGGTAGCGATGCATTTTCGACAGCCGGAAAGCCGACATTCAGAACTGCCGTCCGGCGTTGTGTTTCGGGTTCAAGCAAAAACTGGGCGAACGTATCGACCATATCGCCATGATCAGTGTCAGCGAACTTCCCGATGCCGCTGACGTAAGCATAGCCCGTGTCGTTCGGGAAACCGATACGGTGTTTGGCAAGCGGTTTGCCCTCGTTCGTTGCGTAGATCTGGTCAGTCGAGAAAGACACGACCATTGGAGCCTCGCCGCTTTCGTAGGCGCTGTACGCACTATTCCATGATTTGACAGCACGTACATTGTTTTTCAAGAGCCGCTGCCAGTAATCGAGATAACTGTCTCGCCCCTTCTCATGGATGGTCCAAAGAAGGAAATCGAGACCCGTGACCGTCGTCTGTGGATTCGCCAGCAACAACCCACCTGAATATTCCGAAGTAAGCAGCGCATCAAACGAAGTGGGTTCAGACACCTTTCGGCCATTGTAGACGATACAGACATAGGAGGCACCTGTCGGGACGATCCGTTTCTGTGGATCGAACCAGTACTCATCGACAACAGATCCGGTGTCAATCGCATCCAACGGCGAGAACAGCGCGGTATCGTCGTCAAGCACGCGCTCGGCACGCACAATATCGGTGGGGGTAACGCCAACATAGGCGTCGGCATCAAGCGGTGCACCCTCGTTGCGGCGCTGGATGAAGTCGTTCATCCCTTGCTCTTTGATTACCCATTCTATCGTCGTTCCGTGGCGTTTTTCGAACTGCTTTTTCACCCACTCGCCGGCGCTGGTACTGACAGCGTTGACGTACGCCTCACGTGCGCCAACACGGAGAGTGTCGGGACTTGACCCAGCCGAAGAGGTACAACCTGCGAGGACACCGAGAGTTCCCACGCTCGCCCCAGCGAGATAGTCGCGCCGTGTAACATTCCCTCGCATCATTGCGAGCGTGCTTCGCCATCAAGATATTCTTCGACGCGATCAACTTTCTCGTCGACGGAGAGCGAGTCCTCTCGATAGTGGTCGATTTTGAGCGTGGTAGAGACACGGCGGGCATCGACAGCTTCGGTCGCAGTCTGCGCGGCGGTGAACACCGCCTCAAGGCTCTCAGCCTCAAGCGTGGTCTCCATCGGATGGGTCTCATAGCGCACATCACAGTCTTCAAGCGCATCGATAGCGGCGGCAACCTCGGCATCAAAGTCCACATCTGGGTCATCGACTGGCGAAACCGCAAGGCTAGCAGTGACTGTCATCATTCGCGATACCAACCACTCCGTGATATAACTCACGAATCGCCAGTCAGATAGTCACCATCACTCCACACGTCAACCGATAGCCGTAATGCTGTACCACAGTCAGTATCCGGCTGAACGTGACTCACTCACCATCTGATCGACCACTTGCCGATCTCGCAGACCTCGTTGCCAAGCATTTCAGCGACTATCGACACTCTGACGAGTTCAACGAACTCTCACTCGTCATCGATAACAGCGACCCGGAGCACTCGACACTCATCGTCCACATCGACCGTCAGCAGCCTACCGACCTCGCCCAGCGCGTCGAGGCTTTCCTCCGTAACAATGGCGCACGGACCGAACGCGAGCGCCACGATGACACCGACATCCGCGTTCTCGCCACCATCGAGTAGTTTCTCACCTATCGCTCTCCATCAGAATACTCGGCAACAGCGAGGAATGCCATGCAATCGAGTTCAGATCCAGTACGGGACGGATATCGGACAGAGAGATGCCGCTGGCTATCCGCGACTCAAGACATTCGTACTCTCACACTCCGGACACTGCGTCATCGTCCCGAGCGGAGGAGCCTCGACGTGCTCCCATTCGTCACTACCGGCAGCCGCTTTGAACCCGCATTCCAGACACCGCGACGGCAACGCAGTCGATTCACGCTGGCTCATGTCGATTTCCCGGTCGTGGAAGCGACCCCAGTGCTTCGATTTCCGACTCCGGGTCGTCGTCAATCTGTATCAGCCTCGATAACATACTGTTACCCACCACACTGGACGTCCTAAAGGTTGGCCTCGTCTCTCTTCTTCCGCCCGCCACGAAGTCGATTGAGAAGACCTCGCGGCGAGCGCGCCGGAACATGGCTTTCGTTGGCGGTTGTAGACGTGAGTATCTCGGATGCAAGCCGAGATCAGAGCCGCCAGGCACCCGCCGACGCACTCGCTGTCGCGGTCCCTTCGACCGGGCGCTCTCAGCGCACGGTTACGTCAGTTTCGCCCTCGTACTCGATATCGACGACGCGGGTGCTGAGTATCTCGGCCAATTTCGAGATCAATGTCTGGTGTTCGACGGCTTCGGTGAGTGCGGGAGCAACACCTGCGTGAACTCGAACAAGGCTTCGACCACACTGACACGCGTGTTCTCAAGCAAAGTCGGCGATGTCATCGACGGGGTCCTCCCCGTAGAACTTGCCGTCCGGCCGGGTTTGTACGATTGGCTCGTACGCATGACTCCCTCAAAGCCGTGGACTGGAACACGCACACGTCAGTCACGCGATGCCACTCCCGACGCTCTCGACGGACAGCACCGGAAATCGATTCGAACAAGTGACGTGCGTGCTTGATCTTCCACCGTCGCTCATGTGTAGCGTAGCGGAATGATTTCTGAATCCGAGATCAATTGATTCTATCGAAACAGTATCGTCTTATAGAGAGTGATAATATCACGAGAGGAAAGCTCTGAACGCCCTTGATACAAGCAATAGATAGGTCACACAATTCTCGTGGACGGACGGTGAATCTTAGATGGATACGATGAGTCCCGTCGACCCGCGCTGTCCGGAATGCGGCGAGCCCATCGGGATGACGTCCGCCTTCTGCATACACTGTTCAGCTGATCTGACCGATTACTCCGAAGACACGATCCTCGGCACTGGCGAACAGCGCGGCGACATGCAGCGATCGTCACCGTCGCACGCATCGACGCCATCCGAAAACTCCACCACTGACAAAGCATTGCTCGATCCCGATAGATTGACCGACACGTTCTTGACCGCCGCGGTGGGTCTCGTCGGTGGTTTCATTGTCGGTGTCTTGCTGTTGGTCTTCGTAACCGGAATGCTGTCGGCTGCGCTCGGCGTTGCTACCGGCTTCCTCGTGTGGCTTGGGACGACGATTTATTTCGCCCGACGACGGACCGTCCAGGAGGCCGTCTCGAAAGCTGCCTATGGAATCGCACTTTCCCTCCTACTGTACTCGCTGATCCCGTTCAGTTCGACGTGGGAAGCGAACAGCCTGACCACTCGTTTGACTGATTTCGTCGTTTTACTCGTCATTGTCTCCATTCCCGTCGCCATCATCGCGGGTGTCGGACACCTCGCTAGACGATTCGCCCCAGATGACGACACCCGGACGTGACGCAACGATAATCGACCCCCAGCGGGCACATCACACTCTACAATTCCTCAGAAAGTCGAGCAGATCCACTTCGGCCATACCGACTTCCATGGCTTCATTCTTACCGATATGACGGTCTATCTCGCCGCCCTACCCCTATTCAACGCAGCACTCTGCATTACTTTGCAGCTATCGGCTCTGTACGATCATCATCGTGGCCGCCACTATCTTCTTCAAGCGTACCGATGATTGACTCCGAAAGCGCAAACACCGCCTCCTTATGCTCTTCTTTCCGCTCGTAGACCTGATAAGGCGTAATATCCAGTGACTCATACTCCTCGAACGCCTCACCATCAACCTCATACTCTGCTATAGCATGCTGCTGCAGTATGTGGAGCAGCGAATGGATCTGAAGTATCTCTTTTTTCTTCATAGTGGTGTATGTACGTACTGAAGATACTCAACTATTTCGGCTGGGAAAATCCAGAGAAGTGGAATATTTCTCAAAAACGGTCCGACTGCAACCCGCTATCCAATTTCGAAACTATGAGAGCGTGACCTCAGTCATCGGTTCGATATGCGAGGCGTGGCCGGTGTCATGCGTGTGCGTTTCAGCCTGTGTTTCTGCGCCGACCCGTGATGGGTGAAAGCCGTACTCTCCACACGTCTCACAAATGATCTTGTACATGGGTTGTTTGCTCGCGACCCACCATTATCATATACAACTATTAAGGTTTGGCCATGCTTACTGACACTGGATCGTGTCCGAGTCACTGGCCGAGCAAACTGAGTTCAAGCACCATGCTGAACCCGTCGCCTTGCCAACCGCAGCATCGGTGCAACCGGCGTGTGATCCACCACAGCAACCGACGAACCAGTATGAGTGGCTGTACGTCAACTGCCAATCACGCCCACTTTCAACTGCCCAACTGGGTAACCGATGATATCACTCCAGCCGGTGAACTCCCGATCAGACGTGAATCGGTGCTCCGGAGCGCGAACAGATTCCCGACGACCAGTCTGCCGTAGCCACAGTCTTCTGCGTAGCCGATACACCGCCGTATTGTCGGATCGTCAGTGGTTGCATGCCGTACTCGGGTTCAGTATGATGAACGCTACTGCGGGCTTCTCGTCGTCTCACGTTCGCCAGAGCTGGTACCGATAGTCGCCATCCAACTCAAAAGCGAAAGGTCACTCAAACGGCTAACGACCGTTTCCAACACTGCTTCAGCTTTATCTCGAGTTCGTATCCCCGTAATCACCAGTTTCCCCGTTCCGAACAGCAACACCACTCCATTGGATTCGTCGGGCCGATAAATCAGACCGGGGAACTGCTCGGGTTCGTATTCGACATCTTCAAGGCCTAACCCAATCGCAATCGCCTCCAGATTCAGCGCCTCGCCGAGATCGGCGTCCAACACCACGTTCTGGACCGTTATATCTATTCTCTCGGCGTCGATGCCGAGCTTTCGTAAAGCATCTACAGTCGCCTGAATCGTCTCGTGGGCTGCTTCGGCGCTTCGTCCTCCCGTGCAAGTGACCTTCCCCGAGCGGAAAATCAGACAGGTCGCTTCTGCGGTCTTGGGCCGGTAGATCAATCCCGGGAACCGGTCTGGATCGAACTCTGCATCGCTGAGATCAGCGGCAACTGATGCGAGGTCAATCTCCTGATCGAGCGCTGACGAAGCAATGACGTTCTGAACCGTGAGTGATGCATACGGATCAGCGACTATGTTTTTAGTATCCATCTGAGAGATTCACCATTGATACTTTCTGAACAATATAGAGAAGAGATGGTCTTAAATCATTAGGCCAGTTAGTCATTGCTCACCTTTCTCTCCCCTCCCCTTTGGCTCACTCTCAGAAGGTTCAGATCAGAGACCTCCGGCGAAATCGATGTCTGCGTTCTCGTCCCTCTCGAGGTCATTCGACCCGCTCCACTGGTTAGGCCGAAACTGCCGACAGTAGCTCACGAGCGACGCTCACCAACTCCTCAGCATCCGCCTCGCCCAGGCGCTCGTCACCGACTAGTAAGCGCAATCGGGGCCGGCCCACATCGAGTGGTACTTTCTCGGTCTCGAGCAATCCTCGCTCTTCGAGGTGAGTCTTCGTCCGTGAGAACGTCGCTTTGCTTGCGACACCCACATCCTCACCCCATCGCGAGATGTCGTACAGCAGCTGTTCGTGTTTGGCTGCCAGCAGCAGGCTCAACCCTACTTCATCTAATCCGCCGTCATCGGCCATGCTCTCAACCGATGCCAGAGCTGTCCGAAAGTCCGCCTCCATCTCCGAGCTGAACCTCTCAGCGAGCGAGTCCAGGACACGCGTGTACGCCGGCGTCCGTAGATCGAACTCCTCGCCACCCTCCCAGAGGTCGTTCCGCTGCTTACGAGCCGCCGCAACGAACTCCTCGTCGTCAGTCACCAGCGCGGCGCTGTGCTCGTCCGATGTGAGCAGCGAAATGACCCTCTCCCCGGTCACCATCAACGCACCATCTAACTGATCGGTGGCCGCCCGTACTTCCAAGGTATCCGCTTCAAGCAAATCCGCCGCCGTGCTCGCTAATATGAAATTATCGCGCACCCATTTCAGCACGTCTTCTTCGACAAGCAGACGCGCTTTCGGTGGCTCGTCACTCTCGGCGAGTATCTCGACGAACTCGCGCGTCGAATCCTCGTCGAAACCAATAGCCATGATCTCTCCGCTCTCCTCGGCAAGGATCGTCCGAAAGTTTTCACCTACCGATGTTCCCACGTGGTTCGAAGTGATTGTCATAGAATATCTATCGGTATTGAAGCCATATCTACCTTCTGTGTTATATTAGTGTTTGTCCACGTGAATGAATATGATAGGGAAGCTCACACGCCTATTTTCGGACGAACGCTTCGAAGTGAAAATCAGCAGCGCACAACCGCTGAACCAACTGACGAGATGAAGAATCCATACTCTCGTCTCAACTGTGTTCTGGCTGTGTCTCGAACGAACTCGCCGGCGAGAACTCGGTCAACTCCTCAATCTCTTGGAGAAAATCGTCATCTTCCGGGCTATCTCATCGTCGTCGAGCCGACTGAACGCTGTCGGCGATGGTGGAGAGCTGATGCGATCTTCCTCTCCCTTCAGGCGATCAGTCGTCGGGCGGGGTGATGAACACTCGCTCGTCGACGAAATAGATGTACCCCCGACTCTGCAACACCTCAAGCGTGTGCTCCGCGTCGCCTTCCGTACATCGCTCGTCACTCACCAACACAGCGTTCGCCTCGTCTTTGGGCAGGCCCGCACCCTCATCAACTGTCTCCCGCAACACCCCAAGAGCGTCCTCAGCGAACGGTGGTATCCGCCGCTTATCGATCATGCTGTAGATTGTGATCGAGCCCAGATATTACTCCGGACGACCAGCAGCAGGCAGCTACACTGGCTCATTCGTAGTCGTCGAGTCCAGTATCCTCGGACGACTCCTCCGAGTTCGAAGAATCGTCAGGACTGATCTCCTCGCCCTCACTCTGGACGGGTTCGTTACTCACGTCACTCTCCTCGCTTTCGGCGGGGGAGCGATCATCCGCGTCGGCCTGATCGCTGTCGGCAGTAGCGGGCGAATCGCCAGTCGAACTGTCCGATTCTGCCCCGTTTGTGGTGGCAGTTGATGGTGTGTCGGCGACATCGAGGCTTTCCAGTGCTTCGATGACCGCCTCTTGATACGGACTGAGCCGCTCACCGTACTCCTCGAAAGGAGGGTGGAAGTGAAGTAAACCGAGCCAACGCTTTCGCTACCACAGATCAGGCGTTTCGGCCCGCGAGCGACGATTATCATGCTCGCGATCGCTGGCTCTGTGTCCTCTTTCAAAATCCGCACCCCTCAGAGAGGGGAAGGGCCAACATCAGTGTGTCACGCACTGGACGGCGTCGGTGACGGATCGTCTCCGCCGTTCAGGATACGGTTGATTACCTCGTTGAGGTCTGGTGCTCTCCCCTTACTGGGCCGATCTGCCCAGAGTTGTCGTAGAGGCATGAGTAGTTCCTCCAAATAGGAATTATAGCCCCAGCGGAATAACGGTTGGGCCGACACCCTCCAATCCTGCAAATCCCGTGCTCGGCAAACTGATCCCCGTGAGATGAAAGCAAGTGCTGTATAATGGCATCCGCTCGACAGTGACAGGATTTCAGCGAAAACGATGCAGCCAACTCAGCTCAGCCAGACTCTGCCTGCGTCTCAAACGCACTACCCGGTGAGAACTCGGTTAGCTCCTTGATCTCCTGTTCCAACCGCTCGACTTCCTGACGGAGTACGACTGCCTCGGAATCGTCGCTGACTGCCAGCCGGTCTTTGAGTCCCTGTAAGCACGTCTCTTTGCGCTCTTCGTCCACCTCGGCTTTGCGAACGTATTCGCTCTCGCTCACGTCGTACACGTCTGACTCGGATACTGGAACAACATCCAGCGCTTCCTCGACCTTGCTCCGGTCGACACCGAGCAGTTGCTCGCGGTCGATGCCGGTCTCGGCGAACGCGTCGAGCACTTCCTCGTCGTCTTTCAGCGAGCCATGACATTTGGGGGCACAGACGCTATGGCAAAGGACAGACACCGGATTGCAAACAACACATTTAGGGAACCAGCAGTGGTATCATATTACTGTCTGGATGCTTCGCAAGTCCTGATCGGACACCAATAGCGGCAGGACAGTTGGACAGCGGAAAAGTCAGATTTCACAAAAAATCATGTCAGGAACCACCTCATCGTATCGAGAACAACTTCGAGACACGGCATCGGGATTCTTCCAACAGTACGGGCTGGCGTTCGTGATGGTCGCCAGCTACTTCGGCTCCGGGTCGATCTTCATCGCCAGTTCGGCGGGCGTCCGCTTCGGCTACGCACTCCTCTGGGCGGTCGTCGGCGCGGCGCTGCTCGGCTTTATGGCCCAGGACATGAGCGCGCGGCTCGGCATCTTTGGCGAACCGCTGATGGTGTTTATCAGGCGGAAGATCGGCAGGCGGCTGGCGACCGCTCTCGCGCTCGTCCTGTCGAGCGGCTGTCTGCTGTGGGCACTTGAACTGACTGCCGCGGTCGCCAAGGGAGTCTCCCTGCTGCTCGGCGGCGCAATCGGCTGGATGCCGCTGGCCTTTATCGTCGGGCTGGCCGCCGTCGTCGTCGGCGTGCTCAACTACGAAGGCATCGAGCAGCTGATGACCGCGATGATGATCGGTCTCCTCGTCGTCTATCTCGCCGTCACCGGCACGACCGCGCCGCCGCTGTCGTCGGTCGTCGGCGGGTTCGTCCCGAGCGTGCCGAACGTCGGCGCGCTCACGCTCGTCGCGTCGATCCTCGGCACGACCGCGCTCTGGCCGAACTTCTTCCTCGAATCGAACCTCGTCTCCGAGAAGGGTTGGACGGGGATTTCGGACGTCGCGCCGATGCGCCGCGACCTCTCCATCGGCTACGCCGTCGGCGGCGTGACGACAATCGCCATCCTCGTCCTCGCGGCGGCCGTACTCCGACCGGCGGGCTACACCGAACTCGAAACGTTCCTCACGCCGGGGCTCGCACTCGGGGAAGTGCTCGGCGAGTGGGCGCGCACCGTCTTTCTGGTCGGGGCAGTCGCGGCGGCGTTCAACAGCATCATCCCCATCATGTGGACGCCGTCGTATCTCATCCAGCACGCCCGCGGGAAGGAGGCCGACTCCGCGAACCGGAGTTTCAAGGCCATCTACGCCGTGCTGGTCACGATCAGCGGCCTCTCGCCGCTCATTACGATGTTCTTCGGTCTCGGCATCATCGACATGATCCTACTCTTTCCGGCCTACAACGCCATCGTCGGACTGCCGATCACGGCCGTCTTCCTCTTCTGGGCGGTCAACGATTCCGACGTGATGGGCGAACACCGCAACACGCGGACGCTCTCGGCGCTGAATGCGGCACTGGTGGTACTGGCCATCGTCTCGGCGGCGACATCACTGCCGGGCGTCTTCGATGCGCTCACCTCAGGCGGTCTCTGAGGGGTCGCGGACGCGCGCCTGTTCGAGTGAGGTGGTATGAAGATTCTACCATCGGCGTATCAAGACGAGCGAGCGCGCACTGCAGGAGTCGGTGGCGGAGTGATTCACCGGTGTCAGAGTTCGTATCGTCGTCTTGGTCGTGAAGAGGGGTATTGGTCATCGCCCGGTCAGGGTAACGACTGGAACAATATGAACCCTAGGAAACACCAGAATATCTCGATAAATACTGCTCCCTTCGGTTGAAAAAGCTACAGACTCTCAGAGACACCGGATCAGTTTCAGGTTTCTGCGAACGCGACGTTCTGACGCATTTCGGTGATCTCGACGGTCACTTCGTCGCCGGGACGCCCTCCCGGAACGATCAGCACATACCCACGATCGATCTCGCGATCCCCTCACCTCAATCGCCTACCGACTCGATCATTACCTCCCGAAATACACGGACAAGCCATATTCCACGGCATAATCGACACGCCCACAGGCGAGTTGCGATTCGTGAAATGAGTCCACCCGAGATACGAAGGCATCGCTGGAGATGAGTACTCCCTCAAGAGCTGAAGTCAGCGCTCATCCGCGTTCGAGACTATGAGAGCGTGGCCTCAGTCATCGGTTCGATATGCGAGGCGTGGCCGGTGTCATGCGTGTGCGTTTCAGCTTGTGTTTCTGCGCCGACCCGTGATGGGTGAAAGCCGTACTCTCCACACGTCTCACAGATGATCTTGTACATGGGTTGTTTGCTCGCGACTCACCATTATCATATACAACCATTAATATTTTGGCCGTGCTTACTGACACTGGATCGTATCCGACTCACTCGGCCGAGCAAACTGATAGGGATTCTCAGACTAAACCCATAGTTTTGCACGAGTCTTCTCCAGTAGTTGGGGGATACAGCGTGTAAGATACAAAGCGCGTATCTTGCACATCGGCTCATCAAAGATGTCCTGCTTGGGGTGACTCACCGCTCATTTACCGGACCCAGCTTCCAAATCCTCTCCCGTTAGTCATCTCTCAGGACGAAATCAGCGTCTGACCCGCTCAACATTACACATCAGATTGGGGAATTCGGCTATTTGATGTGCAAAATGAGGACCGGTGAGAGACCTCGACGCGCAACCCCGTGTGGTCGCACCGAAACAGATCTCGCTGATCTTTGATCCTCCCCTCGCCCTAAAGATGAGTCAAAATGCGTCACGCTATCTGGAACACGATCTCATAGAAATTCTGGCGACACCATAACCCGCGATCACTTCTTTCATGATTGTATGAGAAGATTTAAGGAATAGCGTGTTGGTTGTAGGTCTGGAACATGGTTGAAAAACCCACTCCAGATCGACGATCAGTCCTGAAAGCAATTGGTGCAGGGACGCTGTTCGGCGGACTGAGCGGCGTCGCATCGGCGACACCCGGCCGCCAACCCGGCCCAAAAAAGGACGAAATCCTCGTTGGGGTGTCGGCGTCGGCAGCCGACATGGATCAGGCGGTCAAGCAGGCCGTCCCCGGTAACGCGGAGATCGTCCACCGAAACGAGACGCTGAGTTACGTCGCGGTGAAGTTTCCCAGTCAAGCTACAGACCGTGCGAAGGAGAACTTCATTGACGCAATTACCAAAAAGGACCACATCAAGTACGCTGAGCCGAACGCAACCCATCAGGTATTCTACAATCCTAGCGATCCGCGCTTCGGCGACCAATACGCCCCGAAGCAGGTCAAATCCGACCAAGCGTGGGACACCACGCTGGGCGATTCGTCAGTAACCATCGCGGTTGTCGATACCGGCGCGCAGTACGATCATCCTGACCTCCAGGCGAACTACAAGTCCGATCCCGGGAAGGACTTCGCTGACGACGATTCGGATCCGTATCCAGATGTAGCGAGCGACGAGTACCATGGTACCCACGTCTCGGGCTGTGCGGCTGCCGTGATTGACAACGGCACCGGCGTTGCCGGCCAGGGCAATTCTTCGCTGATCAATGGCCGTGCGCTCGATGAAGGCGGGAGTGGCTCAACGTCGGACATCGCTGACGCCATTGAGTGGGCAGCCGACCAAGGGGCTGACGTCATCAACCTCTCGCTTGGTGGTGGTGGGTACACGAGCACGATGAAAAACGCCGTGAGCTACGCGACCGACAACGGCGCACTCGTGATCGCCGCCGCAGGGAACAACGGCTCCAGTTCCGTCAGCTATCCCGCTGCCTACAGCGAGTGCGTCGCGATCTCGGCGGTCGATAGCAACGAGCAGCTGGCGAGCTTCAGCCAGTACGGCGAGAAGGTTGAGCTGTGTGCGCCAGGCGTTGACGTTCTCTCGACGACTACCGAGACGCGCGGCTCCTACGAACGACTCTCGGGCACGTCGATGGCAACCCCGGTGACCTCCGGCGTCGCCGGGCTCACGCTTGCAAAGTGGGACCTCACTAACTCCGAGCTCCGGACTCATCTGAAGAACACCGCAGAAGATATCGGTCTCCCCGAGAACGAGCAGGGTAGTGGTCAGGTTGATGCCCTCGCGGCTGTCACTACTGATCCTTCAGATGGCGGCGGCGGTGGTGGCGGTGGCGGCGGTGGCGAATCCACGTCTGGAAATGTCAGCGGCACGCTATACAGTTCCTCGGACTACGACGACTACACGTGGTCATGGACGTATTCCTCGCCGAGCCAGGTCGTCGTCGAACTCGATGGACCGACTAACGCCGACTTCGACCTCTACGTCAACACGGGTACGACTCAGAGCGCCTCACCGAACAACTACGACTACACCTCTCGGTCGACCAATAGCCAAGAGACAGTCACTATCGACAGCCCCGACGACTCGACAGCCATGCAGATCGATGTCGATTCGTACAGCGGTTCCGGTGACTACACGCTGACAATCACTGAAACGAAGTAAGTCATGCCCGCGCTCTCGGAGCAATCATTCGAAAACCCGACCGACGTGTTCGTCGAGCAGAATCTTCGCCCGGGTTACTGCACGGTTTCTTTGGGTTTCACCGAAGATTCTCGAACCCGCTCAAACGCCGCTTCGTTCTCTGCTTCGAGTTCACGCATCTTGTCAATGTGAGCGTAGTAGTAGTAGAGCGCTTCGTACACGTCTGCGATGGAGATGTCGAACTGGTCCGCGACGTGAGCGGGAGATTGCCTGCTGTCAATCACCCGCGCGGCAACGTGGCGAACGCTAATACGCGTTCCATCGATTCGCGGCTCGCCACCGAGTACGTCTTCATCACGGGAGAGACTCATACGCTCTGGGAGACGCTCTCGTCGGTTATATCTTTCCGGCAAGCAACCCTTTCTGACTCCGCAATACGCACAGCCACCTCTCAGCTGTTTCATTGATGAGAATATAAACGAAACGACCTCCACTTGCTGCATACACCCTCTCTATCTCGCACACCGATTTCAACAAGTCGAATACCTGTGATGTGAAAATCCCGAGGATCAGTGCTAATCCCTGTGAGTTTAAGCGCCATGATGACGCGTCGCCTTGCCAACCACAGCACCTGTGCAACCAGCGTGTCATCCACCACAGCAGCCGACGAACCAGTGTGAGTGGCTGCACGTCAACTACCAATCACGCCCACTTTCAACTGCTCAACAAGTTGACATCCTCCCTGCCGTGAACGGCGAGAATTCCCAGTTGGGATATTAAGGTTCGCGGGTCGCCTGTTCTGGCGGGAGGAAACCTCCTCGCGTTTTGTCGAACAAACGAACCGCTGGCTGTGCCAACCAGTCGGTACTCCTATCCTCGTGAGAGGACTCAGAGGTACTTTTCTGCCTGATGTTCTCCGCGCCGTTCGTGTCGGCATTCGCCACGGTCCCGCACTCCTCGCAGACGTACAAGCCACGCTCGACGCGCTGGCTGTCCGCTTTCGTTTCGCATACGGAGCAGGTTTTCGACGTGTTCCGTCCGGAGACGGTTTCGACGGCGATACCCTGCATCTCCGCTTTGTACGTGAGCATCTTCGTGAAGCGGTCGAACGCCCACCCGTGGAGGTCGAGATTCCCGTGCCGGCCCCAATTTTTCGGGCCGTCGTCGCCGTCACGGATGCCGCCGAGGTTGCCAACGAATACCGTTCCAACACCACGTTCGGCGCACTTTGCTACAATTTCTTTTGAGAGCGTGTGGAAAAGTGCGTGCGATGGTCGGTGCGCGTGACCGTACGATCCGCCATACGTAACCTATGACGGTATACAAATCTAAGCGTTCCGATGGAATATCCAAACGGCCACCACCGCGTTGTTGGCGGTTGCGACCATCCGAGACAAAGCGGACGGCACGTATCCCCGCCCTAAAGGGCGAGGCTTTGCGCCTGTCTTTCACGTAACCGATGATATCAATCCAGCCGGTGAAACCCCGATCAGGTGAGTCGACGTCTCAGCCGCGTTCGGCCTGCTCATCGAACGAACTCGCCGGCGAAAACTCGGTTAGCTCTTCGATCTCCTGCTCTAAGCGCTCGACTTCCTGGCGTAGGATATCCGCCTCGGGATCGTCGCTAAACTGTTAACCGATCTTTGAGCCCCTGCAAGCGCGTCTCCTTGCGCTCTTCGTCGACCTCGGCCTTGCGTACGTACTCGCTTTCGCTCACGTCGTAGACGTCTTCTTCGGACACTGGGACGACATCCAGCACTTCCTCGACCTTGCTCTGATCGACACCGAGCAGTTGCTCGTGGCCGATGCCAGTCTTCGCGAACGCCTCGAGCACTTCTTTGTCGTCTTTCAGTGAGCGGTTCCGCCGCGTCGTTCGCTGGACCGACCCATACTGACCATGTAGCGGCCGGTCGTGGCAAACCCGCTCTAAGAGAACGTCCGTCACGTCCTTGCGGAGGTCGTTCGCGTTACGCTGGACATCCGACAGCAGCGTGTAGAGGTTGACCAGCATGGGTGTGTCGACGCTTTCGAGAGCAGTCATGTTCTCACGTTCGAGCGCGTCGATCAGCAAGAGCATGTCCGAGTAGGCGTCGATCTCGGGCTCCTCGCGGGAACTATCCTGTTGATTGTCTGTACCCGCAGTCGTCGACAGGTGGGGTGCATCATCCAACACCGCGCTCTCGTCAGCCTCGTCAAGCTCGGTTAACGTGTTCTCGCGTTCGTCGAGCACGTAGCGCGGGTGGAGAGCGAGCACTGCTGCGTACGGTTCGGCTTTCGGTGGGAGGCGTTCGAGTTCGTAGCCCTCGCTTGCCTTGCGTGTATGCTCTGCGAGTGCTTCGAACTGCTCGCGTTGGAGTGGTTGTGTCTCGCCCGAATCGACGTCTTCGATAACGATTCGGTGATCTTGGACGTCGGTAACGCGGAACCGCTTCGACGCCAGCGGCGTGATCAGCGTCGCCTCTACAGGGAGTTCCTCGCAATGCTCGATCAGCGTCCCCCACGCCGCGTCGAACGGAATCGTCATGCCACTACTCAGAGAGGCGCTGTCTAAAGAACCGTGGCCCACACACCTGTTTCCGAGTGTAAGTCCGGCTTCTTCCGTATTCCGAGTCCATCAACCGCTGATTGGGATGCTCCTCCTGTTCGGCTAAGAAGTTACTCAGTTCATGGATCGACCTCGTAGTATGCGATCTCAGTCGAGGCGCAGAGTGGGCATGACTCAGTCTCCGGTTCGACGTTCGCCCCGCAGTTGCGGCACTCAACGACGGACTCCTGTGTCGAGCGTGAGAGCATCCGTTTGACTGTCTGTATCATGAAAGGGAAAGAGAGCGTGTGACAGCGCTCTTTCGAGGTCCAGACTGTGGTCCTCGGCGTGGATAGCTCCCAACCAGTTATAGACCCTTTCCAAGCGGGCTGAAAGTGAAATATCGCAAGAATCTTCTGCCGATTGCGGCGAGTCGCTGCTCAGTCGTTGGTCGGCGTGATCCGGACGTTCTCTTCGACGTAATAGATATATCCACGGTTCTGCAGCGACTCGAGCGCTGCTTCGGCGTCGGCTTTGTCGAAGCGCTCGTCGTCAGTGATCACTCCGATGACCTCGTCTCGCGGGAGGCCTTCGCCGGTCCCGCCAGCTGCTTCGGTCAACAGCGCAAGCGTGTCCTCAACGAACGGCGGTATTCGCCGCCTTTCATCCATACACGTTCTTCCCAACCAGCCGTATATGAATCTTCAGCCGTGAGAGCCGCACCCTTTGGGGAACTATTCTACTGCTTCGAGATACACCACTCGGGTCCACATCCCAAACTGGAGACGCCCACTCGCACCATCAGTGTGAGACGTGACCGACCAGCGGCTCGTCCGCGTCGGTCTTTAAGTGCTTCTAGCGACAAGGTATAGATACGAGAGAGGTTCGGTGGATTCTGCGTGCCATCGTATTCGACACAGACGCATCTTTCAACTCTTCGCAGCCATTACCGTCTAAGCCATGCCCAACGGTGGAACCGCTCCACGCCCGACTTCCGTCCCACCCGATGAGGAAGAAGTCGGTCAATTGAGTCGCCAGCCCGGTGATAGTACTGTCTCACGAGCCGATCTCCAGCGCGACGAAACTACCCGCCGCTGGGGACTGGTCACGCCGAGCGCGACTCGCATTGGCCGTGCGGACTCGCCCGATGGCGACCTCAGTGACAACATCCGTCGGCTTCACGAAGAGCGCCACCCCGCCATGGAAGGCTACAGCAAGCGCGCTCACCGCCTCGAAAAGTTGCGTCTCACCCACGCGCTCTGTGGCAGCCTCGGCCTGACCCCCTGGCAACGCGATCGCGCCATCGGTACGATGGTCAAACTCGATCTCACCGCCTTCGGTAGTCAGCGCGCTATCCCCAAGGTCGCGCTTGTCGTGATTCGCCACGTCGTCGACCGCGAGCGCGAACACCATCTCGGACTTCACGATGAGGAGTGGATCGCCGACCAGCCGCCCGAACGGCTTGCCGATCTCTACGAGCAGTTCCACTCGATCACTGACGATGAGCAGTTCTCCGCCCTCTGCGAACAGCACGACCTCGACGTGACGAACCTCAATCGCCTCCGCCGAACCCTGACTGACCAACTCGATGAACAGGACCTCCACGATGCAGTCTACGGCCGCAATCCCTATCGTGATCCGAGTCTGCCGGAACTGACTGTCGGTTCGGCCTGATAGGGTCGGCTAAAGATCTTTACCGACCTAGACAGTAGCCCGATGTAATGGGTCGGCTCGACGATATCACTCTGGAAGAACTCCACGAGGTGCGTGAGCAAACGGAAGGTGAGAAGCCGCGAGAACGCGTTCTCGCGGCGATCGGCCGCAAGCAGGGCGCTCAGATCGACACCCTTGCTGAGCGTCACGGCGTTGTTGAGAAAACCATCCGCAACTGGCTGGATCGGTTTGTCGAGCAACCGATCGAGCAGGCTCCCTACGACGCTCCTCGCCCCGGCGGCCCCTCAAAACTCACTACAGAACAGCGTGAGCACCTCGAAGAGGTGCTCCACGATTCACCTACTGAATTGGGCTACGACCAACAGGCCTGGTCGCCGAAGATTCTGCTCCACTACGTTGCCAGAAAGTACGACGTTGAGTACAGCAAGCGCCATGCACGCTATCTGTTGACTGAGGCCGGGCTGTCCTGGCGGACAGCGCGGCCTCGCAATCACGAAGCCGATCCTGAAGACGAAGCGAAGTTCCAAGCGACGGTCGAAAAAAACGCCCCGAACTAGCCGAGAAGACGGTCGTTGTCGTCGACCAGTTTACCAAGCGCGTCGGCACCGTCCAGCGGCATGGATGGTACCCGATTGGGTCCGATCCAACGGTCGAGACATCGAACTCCTGGGACAAGGTGACAGTGCTTGGCGCTGTCACCGGCGACGGTGACAGCTTCTACTGCTGGACGGAAGAAAACCTCACACGATACCACGGAATTCGCTTGTTAGAAGCACTCCAAAAGGAGTTTGGCGAAGAGTTGGTGGTGTTTCTTGATCGTGCAGGTTACTTCTATGCGAGGGATCTCTGGGAGTTCGTGAGTGGTGAGCGCGAGACCGAAACTGTCGGGGACAGTTCGGTCTCGTGCGTGCGCGGAGAGAAGCTGGCGGTCTGGTACTTCCCATCGAAACTCCCCGAACTCAACCCAGTGGAAGGATGCTGGAATCAGCTCTACGAGTGGTTCAAGCACCGGCTGATTCCGGATCTATCGACACTGAAAGACTCCATTCCGAGTGGAATCGATGCAATCGATGAACCAAACATCTGGAACTATCTTTGCTCAACCGATGGGTAAAGATTCGTCACCGACCCTATGATTGATGAATCGAGAGCCTTCGTCTGTTCTTTAAGTGCTTCTGGCGACAAGGTATAGATACGAGAGACCCTACTTGCGTGCAAGCGCGTCTTTCTAGTCGGTCAGCTTTCGAGTCACGACGAATCGATGCGTTTCATGAGTCGCCGACACTCCGGACAGGACCGTGACGCTCCTTCATCGCCGCTGAGTTGATGATCGCAGTTGACGCACTCGTAGATGAACGACTCCATGAACGGGTGGGTGACAAATATTGCGCGCAGTTATATGAGCTTGTTCACCACACATCGAACGTGCCACTACTCTTGATCAGTCTCTCGCATGTTAATCGAAGTATCCGTACCCGATACGCTGCATCTCTGCGAGAAAGCTTTCATCGCTGAGGTCAGAACGGAACGCAGCAAGATACACATCCAGTCGGTGTACTTTTTCGTCAAAGTTCGACTCCGCAACGGTGTGCAGTTCACGAAGGCGCTGCAGGTCCTCGGCAGCATCCAGGTAGAATGTTTTCGCCTTTCGCCCGTCCTTCGGACTATCGTACCGTACACGGTGTGGGATTTCCTCCAAGCTCTCCGTCGATTTTGCTGAACTCGGTGAATCGTCAAGCGTGCTGGTTTCGGCCTGTGTCTGTACCGATGAGGAGCTACTGTCGAAATCGTCGTCGGCACCGTCCATATCGTAGCGATCAGATTTTCCCATTAGGCTTCAGCCTCCTGCTCCATTTTGGTGTCAAGCAGTTTCTCGGGTGTCGCATCACCCATCTCAGAGTCTTTTACCGTATCCCACTGCGCAACAGCTTCATTGTAACTGTAGTCACCGGTCATCCATCGGCCGATAACCTTGAACGCGAGTGGGACATGCTCTTCATAAGGCCGGAGTTCACGGGTATCCGATGATTCAATGAAGGAGAACAGATCCATTTGTTCGCTCCACGTGTATCGAAGGAGGGAGTGTTCCGGGATGGAAAACGGACTAAGTGGAACACCGCGGTCGCTCATGGTGTCGCGATAGTCTTCGAAGATTTTTGCGTTGCCGACGCGGGTAGGAACGGTGCCTTTGATCACTACATCGACACCCATTTTAGAGAATCCGGAGTCCATTGCCTCGACAGTGGATTCAAGACCTTGTTGGGAAGCATCCCCTTTCGGCGAAAGTTCGATTGGGACCATGATGTTCCGGGCAGCGATGATGGCGTTGTCCACGAGTTTGTTTAGCGTGGCCTGGACGTCAAGGATGAATACGTCATAGTCGCTGCTGAGGTCTTCAAGCAGTTCACGGATAACCCAGTATTCATCCATGCCGCGTTTCCCGGCATTGCTGAGGCTGGATTCGAAGTTGGCGAGGTCTTCGTGGCCGGGAACTAGATCGAAGTGTGGAGTCTCGACAATGATATCGTGCACGTCGGTGTCTCCGAAGAACACATTCATGATGGTGGGTTCAACAGTGTTCTCGGCGGTGTCGTGATCAAGGTGGTCGTAACCAGCGTAGTGAGTGAGTGCACCCCGTTGTGGGTCAAGGTCGAGCGCAAGGACATCGTAGCCATCGCGACCAATGGCGGCAGCGGTTTGCATTGTATTCGTGGTTTTTCCGGGCCCTCCGGATTCCGACCACCAAACGAACGCTTTGGTCATAAGGGTAGCTGGAACACGAGGGGGCTTAAAGATGCGTCAGACATATGTCCCGCTGTATTGCTAGACAGTTTACTGGCTAGTTTGCCAGCTAGTTTACTAGACTACTGCTTAGTTTACTGGCTAGATTGCTGTTGGGATTCTTCTACAGTTGACGAGTTATCGGGGTGCTTAGCACGTCGCCAAGTCTCGACCGACTAGCTCAGAAACCTCGAGGCGATCGGTTTTCACTCACCAGTCGACGCTTGCGAGCGTACTTAGGCTGCAATAGTTGGAGATTGGCACGCAAACGAGCGCACCGGCCGTGAGAATGGTCCTGACCGCGATGTCGAAGAGCGTATGCCCTCGATATGCACTAACGGACGGATCCCTGAGCCGAGGAATAGGTTCATTCGTTTAGCGGGAGTGTTTCGATTGTGGACGATTCGATCGGCGATCTCGACGGGACGGTGGCACTCGTTACGGGCGCATCCTCGGGCATTGGCGCAGCAACGGCCAGAGCGCTCGCGACGGCGGGAGCCAGCGTGGCGCTCGCCGCACGGCGGGCCGATCGTCTCGAAGCGCTTGCAGCGGAAATCGAGGACGTTGGCAGCGCGGCGTTATCGATACCCACAGACATCACTGACGAGACAGACGTCGAGGAAATGGTCGGGCGGACGACCGAGACGTTCGGCGGGCTCGACGCGCTTATCAACAGCGCCGGAGTGATGCTGCCCGCGCCGGTCGAACGCGCCGACCCAGACGACTGGCGACGGATGGTCGAGGTCAACCTGCTCGGCACGATGGTCACGCGCGCTGCACTCCCCGCGCTCCGGGCGGGCGACGGTGGACACGTCATCACCCTCTCGTCCGACGCTATCCAGAACCCGGGCGCGCGCTTCGGCGCATACGCGGCCACGAAAGCCGGCGTCGTGGCATTTGCTGACTCGCTTCGTTCCGAGGTCGCTGACGATGGCGTTCGCGTGACTGTCCTCAAACCCGGTGTGACCGATACTGAACTTCCGGAACAGATTACGGATGAGGGAATGAAGGCGAATATCGAAACGCTCGTCGCGTCGATGCGAGCGCTCGACGGCGAGGACATCGCGGCAGCCGTTCAATACGCACTCACACAGCCCGCCACGTAAACGTCGAACAACTGATCGTCCGGCCGACCGATGCAGGTTGACATCCTCCCCGCCGTGAACGGCGAGGATTCCCGACCGCAATTGGGATATTAAGGTTCGCGGGTCGCCTGTTGACGCAGGGAGAACGTTCCTCGCGTTTTGTTGAACAGACGAACCGCTGGCTATGCCAACCAGCCGGTACTCCTATCCTCGTGAGAGGACTCGGAGGTACTTTTCTGCCGGATGTTCTCCGCGCCATTACAGTCGGCAGGTCGAACACGGTGTAATTGCAAATTGCAGACACCAGAAGTAACCGATGGATCCGAACTTCGGCATGGGACCATGCATTGGGAGTACCACTCTCAACATCCACGCGACGGTGAAAGATGAGACTACAGCAGGGATAGAGGGGCTAGAATGGGCGATTTTAAACGAATAGTGGTTTCGACCGCCGCCAAATCAGATCCAATAGGCCGATTCCTACTCCCGCAAGGTTAAGGTAATACACCGAGTATTACTGAGTATGAGCAAATCGACACGTGTCACGGAGAAGGGACAGACAACGATCCCGAAGAACCTTCGCGAAAAGTACGACTTAGAGCCCGGTGACGAGGTCGTCTGGTCGGATACAGATGAAGGCATCGTCGTAAAAAAGCGTACTCACACCAGTGGGCGCGGGATGCTCGTGCCCGACGATACCTCCGAGGGGAAGCGTGAGGAGATCGCCGAGGAGTTGGAGCACCGCGTCCGCAAGCGTCGAGATCACAACTACGAGGAAGCCTGAATGGCGACGTACACCGCTGACGCCGTCTCCCTCCTTGTCTACCTCGTTGATGCGCTCCCAGGAAAGGCTGACCAGATCTTCGCCGAAGCCGAAGCCGCGAAAACGATTATCCAGGCGCCGAGCACGGCGCTCGCTGAAGTGCTGTACTCGGTCTCCCGCGACAAAGACATCCGAGGCATCACCCTTACAGGGACGCCAGAGGATGCTCGAGAGGCGCTGGTTGGAAACGGACCTATCGCTGTCGCACCGATCAACGACGCGGAACTGGTTGAGTATGCACAGGTGGTTGACGAGCTCAGCATCCACGACGCCCTGATGGTCAGTAGTCACCGGGCACAGGATACGGACGCGATCATCACTACAGACGGTGTTATCCACGACGCCGGCTACGAGACCGTTTGGGACTGATATAAGCGACACAACGGATCGCAAACCGTTTTTCATTCACTCATCGAAGACGGCTACGTGTACGTTCGGCGGCACTAGCAGTAGGTCGCGTCCGTTGTTAGTTAGGCGAACCTAGTTCCATACTGCTTCATGCATTGAGAGTACTGATCTCAACTTCTAAGCGGCAGTAGTCAAATATCTGTGCGCACCAAACATATATTGCGAAGCGATGTGTATTCCACTCTGTGACTGATTTCGACCCCACTCCATCCGACGGCGAGACCAACGCGGTGCGCCAGCGTTGGTCCGAAAACACGGATACGTTCGGGCGTGTCTACAATACTCTCCTCGGCATTACCGAGCCGACGACCTATTCCACCATCGCAGAGATAGCCGACTGCTCGCCCAACGCCGCGAAAAAGCACCTCGAACGCCTTGCAGAGATGGGAGTCGGACGAGTTGATCGACAGAGCCGTCCCGCTCGCTACGAACGCAACGACGGATATCTCGAATGGCAGGACGCGAGCCGTCTCGCCGACGAGCTCACTGTCGAGGAGATCATCGATCGAGTCCACCAGCTCGAAGACCGCCGGGAGGAGTTCGAACAGCGCTTCGAGACGAGTGATCCCTCCTCGATCTCAGTGTTCGATCACGACAACCACGACGCGATTCACGAGCGAATGAACGCCATTAGCGACTGGCAATCCCTTGAGCGCGACATCCGTCTCTACGAACTCGCACGACAGCTCTCCCAGAACGACGGCCACCTTCTGCCAGCATAGATGACTCCATCTTCGAGTGGTGAGCCATCATCAACCGGACCGCCGGATCGCCAGACGCTCAGGCTTATTGAGACTCGCTTAGCGGACGAGCCGATAGTCGACACAACCACGTTTGAACCCGATAGCTACGAGCCTCGTATCCTTCATGTACTGTGTGAGGAAAGCCGGTATCCAGCGGCAGTCGAGACCGCTCGGCTGGACATCCGCTGGTTCACCAGTGGTGATTTCTCCCTACACTACGTCGAGACGATGGCCGCCGACCGATGGGAGTGCCGCTGGGACCGCCATCCGAACCCGCATAATGCACACCTCCATTTCCATCAGCCACCGGATGGAGACGATATCGTCGATCTCACGTGGTCGTCGCTCCACCCAATCGATGTACTCTCGACAGTGATTGCTGCAGTCGAACAACGGATCGACCAGCACTGGTCATCCGGTAGATCATAAGTCTGCACTCATCTCAGATGGATCGTAGCTATATCTTTGTCATTTCGAGTACTCTAATTAATGACTATCACTACTATATCGACTTAGTTGAAAATTGTCGAATTGGCATATCTGAGTTATATAGAATTTCTATCATTGATACTTTAGTAGTTTGTAGACTCATCGCATAGTATGGGATACGTTGTCAAGATGCCGAAACTAGGACTGGAGATGGAAGAGGGGACAATCCTGGACTGGTACGTAGAAGAAGAGGACACGGTTGAGGAAGGTGAAGCGATTGCTGAAATTGAATCCGAAAAGACTGTTGCTGAGATTGATGCCCGTGAGGGAGGTGTTCTCCGCTTGCTTGAGGTTGAAGAGGGTGCGACTGTTCCACCAGGAACACCTATTGGTATCATTGCGGATGCGGACGAAGATATTGCTGATCTCGAATCCGAATTCGAAACAGAGAATTCTCTAGAATCAACTGAATCCCAGGCAGCTACAGATGATACGATCGAAGAATCACCGAAGTCTGCTGAAGAACAAGTAGATACAGCCGGTGGAGGAAGTACTAATATAAAATCTTCACCAAAAGCAGAACGCCGTGCCGAGGAACTCGGTGTTGATTTGGCTGAAGTGGATGGATCGGGACCTCAAGGAGCAATTACCGCAGATGATGTTGAAGCTGCCACAGATACACAAGCAGAAAGCGAACAAATAAGAGCTTCTCCCCGGGCAGAACAGCGTGCCGAGGAACTCGGTGTTGACCTTGCCGAAGTAAGTGGTTCAGGTCCACAAAGTGCGATCACCGTTGATGATGTCGAGGCTATGGATGCTGAAGAAGAGCAGGTGAGCGACCGTATCTTCGCCGCACCGCGTGTTCGACAGCTTGCGCGCGAGCATGGTCTTGATATCAATACTCTCTCTGGATCGGGTGCGAACGGACGCATTACCGAATCAGACGTTCGGATGGCGGCTGACGAGAGTGAGATTACAGTGGGGGAGAGCGAGACTCCCGAGACCCAATCAACAGGCCGTACCATCAGGGAAGAGAAGTCGTTCGACGGAATGCGTCGTACCATCGCGAACCGACTCAGTCAGAGCTATCAAAATGCCGTTCACGTCACTGAGCACCGTGAAGTTGACGTCGAAGCATTTCTCGAAGCCGTCGAAGCTGCTTCAGATGCACTTGAGACTGACGTCTCAATGCCTGATCTGCTGTTGCTTGCTATCTCTGCCAGTCTCTCTGAACATCCCGATTTTAACGCCACCTTCGAAGATGATTTGCATCGTCTCTATGAAGAACATAATGTCTGTGTTGCTGTCGACGTTGAAGCAGGACTGATCACCCCGGTGTTACGGGAAGTCAACACCAAATCGATTGAGAGAATAGCAACTGAGCGCCGAGAACTCACAGAGAAAGCGCTTTCCGGCGAGTATACGATGGATGATCTCCAAGGGGGCACATTCACTGTGACGAATCTCGGGCTGTTAGGTGTCGAATCGTTCGATCCAATAATCAATCCACCCCAAGTTGCCATTCTTGGTGTCAACGCGATACAGCAGCGGCCAGTCCCTGACGGGGAGGGAGTAGCCTTCAGAAGACAGTTGCCACTCGATCTTTCATTCGATCATCGGGTTGTGGACGGAGCAGACGCAGCACGGTTTCTCGCAACACTCACAGAACACATCGAAAACCCACTGCCGTTGCTTTTTGACTCTCTGTAAAACAGTACAGAGCGGTTGTAATCGACAACTGTCCTCTGAATTATCTCGGATAGGTTTCGTCCGGTTCGGGCATTGACTCTAAATTCGTCGCAGTCTCGAATATCATGCCGTTCAGTTGCTCTTGCGTGTCGAGATACCAATACGGGGTGTCGACAAACGTTCCACTCTGAAGTACTTCCATTCCTGCCTCTTCGAACTGCTGGACGGTTTCCTCGGTATTTTCGAATGCAAAGCACGCAACATGGTGGAGGCCCTCACCATGCTCCTCTAAGTGTTCAGTATAGATACTCTTTCCCTCTGTGGGTTCAATCAGTTCGACCATCATCCCAGCGAGATCAGCAAGTGCGAGTGTCATGGTATAATCGTGATCCTCCCCACGATAGGTTGTTTCCGACAGTTTTGGAGGCTCAAATCGATAAACCTCCCACGGGCTAATGCCCAAAATTGAATCAAAACGTTCCATCCCGTCCTCTATATCTTCGACTACAATTCCGACTTGCGTAATTTCTGGAATTTCGACCCCTGCGTCTGGTATGGTATCAATAGCCATAGACGACAAGCAACGTCATTTCACTTATATCTTCGTTCCAATTGCTTACTGTATCAATACAGTAGCTATTCTATAATGCCTAAGTTCGCATGCGACACCCTCAACCATCCGTGAGAACGCCAGTGTGTGCTGCAGACTCGAACACTGCTTCGTGTGAGATGAGTCGTGGACCGTCAGGTACCGAATGAAACTCAACGGTTTCGTTAACAACTTCGAGTTCACGTTCGCCATCAGCACCGAGCACACCATCGTCAACCTCGACAACCATTGACTCCTGATCCGATAGGCGGTGATGTTCCTCGACTCCAACTCTGGTCGTCACGCCGGGAGCGACGATCGCCCTCACTGTCTGGTTGGACATTCCGGCATCGGCGAGTCGTAACGCAATTGCGCCCGGTTCGTCGGGCGCAAGCGAATCGAGTGCACCCGCAACACTACTCAGACCGATTTCCGACGGATTCGCTCGGGAGACGATTCCACCCAACATCTCGTCGGGATCAAGCAATGCACGAGTTCCGATGAACGAACGGTCCGAGAGTTCGACTGCCGCTATCCCTGTCACGGACTCACCTGATTCGGTTCGTGCTTCGACCATCTCATGACGATAGGTGGTTTCCTCGTTGTCGACAGTACCGCTCGCAACGAGCGCAACTGCGGCTCCAGCAACGGTTCCATCGACCGCCGACGGAACGACATTGTTCGTCCCAGTCGACACCGAAAGGAGAGGAAGGTCATCGCAGCCAAGCGCTGCGTCGCGGGTCGTTCCGTCCCCTCCGAGAACGACGAGTGCATCGGCTTCTGTTTGGAAGCGTTCGGCTGCCCGTCGGGTGTCTGCTGCCTCTCCAGTAAGAGTCATGTCGAGCAATTCCACAGAAACATCGTCCGGAGCGTCCTCGACAACGTTCGCAGCGATTCCCGATGTGTCGGGCATCAGTGTTACGTCTGGCGTAGCAGACGGGACAGTGACTCCGGAGAGAACACATTCGGTAACACGTCGCTTCGCGTAGTTGTCCACAACACTTGCGCCACCGGTTAGCCGCCTGATATCACGTCCGGCGGCTGGATTGACTATGACACCGATATGAGACACGAATCGCCAACCTCAGGCGATCCGTTCGATAGCGTTGCGAACGTCGTCTGCGTCCGGCAGGACTTCGCTTTCCAGTACTGGGCTGAACGGGATATGCGTGTCCGGGACGCCGACACGTTGAATTGGCGCATCGAGACTGTAGAAGGCGTTTTCAACAGCTCGCGATACTACTTCGGCTTGCGCTCCATACGAGAGGGGGCTCTCTCCAGCGACGACCATCCGTCCCGTTTTATCGAGACTCTCGACAATAGTGTCCGTATCGAGCGGGTACAGCGAGCGGAGATCGATCACTTCGACATCGACATCACCATCGAGTTCGTCAGCGACTGATAGTGATTCGCCAACGAGGCGCTGCGTCGCCACGACTGTGACATCGTCTCCTTCTCGCTCAACGTTTGCCTCACCTAGTGGAATCGTGAAGTCTTCATCCACCGGCACTTCACCTGACTGTTCGTAGATCATCTTGTTCTCGAAGAAGAATACAGGATCGTCGGAACGAATCGCTGATCGCAGCAATCCTTTCGCGGCTTCAGGTGTGCCGGGTGTCACAGCCATCAGGCCTGGGAAGTGAGCAATCATCGAGTGAACGGTTCCAGAGTGCTGGCTTGCTGCGCCCATACCACCACCCTCGGTGGCACGCACAGTTACCGGCATTTCGATCTTGCCGCCAAACATATAGCGCATTTTCGCCATCTGATTCATCGTCTGTTCCATTGCGACACCGATGAAATCCGAGAACATGAGTTCAGCGACAGGCCGTGAACCGGTCGCTGCTGCACCCGTTGCCGCACCAATGATCCCCGCTTCCGAAATCGGCGTGTCACGCACACGCTCGGGACCGAAGTCATGGTAGAGGTCTCCCGTTACATCGAGAACCCCTTCCATTACGCCGATGTCCTCGCCGATGAGGAAGACGTCGTCATCACGGTTCAGCTCCTCGCGCATTGTCTCTCTGATGGCCTCCCGAATGGTCATCGTCTGGGTCTCTCGACCTTCGAGTTCTGCGCTCGCCATCAGAACTCACCTCCTCTGGTGCCGCCATCAGCGCGAGCATTCGCCTGTTCTACGAAGAGATCGATGTCCGGCACTCTCTGAGAGAACATATCCTCGTAGGCCTCTTCCGGTGTGGGCTCGTCCGCATTTTTCGCGTACTCGATGGCGTCCTCGATCTCCGCTTCGATGTTTGCTCGCATCTCTTCTAACTCCTCTTCGGAGAGTTCGTCGCGTTCGATGAGCCGCTCGGAAAAGTCATCGATGGGGTCGCGCTTTCGCCACTCTTCGACCTCCTCTTCATCCCGATAGAGTTCCTGATCGCCCTCAAAATGACCGTGGAAGCGGTAGGTCTCGGCTTCGATAAACGTCGGGCCATCGCCGTTACGAGCGCGTTTGCGTGCCTCAATGACAGCCTCGTTCACTGCCGTGATGTCCATTCCATCGACATTGATTCCTGGAATGTCGTATGCGGAAGATGTGTCGCTGAGGTTTTTGGCGTTGTGTTGGTCACTGACTGCCGTTCCTTCCCCGTACTGGTTGTTTTCCACGAGGAATATGACTGGCAAATCCCATGCCGATGCAAGGTTCACTGCCTCGTGAACTTGGCCCTGAGCGACGGCACCATCTCCCAAGAAAGACAGAGCAATCCGATCCTCGCCTTTTTGCTTTATGCTGAGTGCTGCACCCGCCCCAAGCGGTGGACCCGCGCCGACGATTCCATTTGCACCGAGCATGTTAGAGTCCACGTCGGCGATGTGCATCGATCCACCTTTGCCATTGCAATATCCCTCCCGTCTCCCATATATTTCGGACATCATGAGTTTCGGATCGAGACCCTTTGCGATACAGTGGCCGTGTCCACGATGAGTGCTGGTGATGTAGTCGTCTTCTTCTAAGGCAGCACAGGCTCCTACCCCGATAGCTTCTTCTCCAACATAGAGATGAACGAACCCCGGAATTTCACCGTCTGCGAAGCGTTCGCCTGCCCTCGTATCGAACTCACGAATCGTGAGCATTCGCCGTAGCGCTTCTGTTCGCCCTTCCTCTGTTTCGAGATCGATTGCTGGCATTTGCGGCTACACGAACGTAACGGAAGATAATAGTTGTTGTGGGTGGGTACCACAACTCATGAGAGTGGCAGAGAATATTATTGAAATTTTGGATGCTGTCTTAGTTGATTTTCTTTCCACTTACTGATTAGACAATCATCAAGCTACGGAGTTGACGAATCCGATCGAGCACGCTTCGACTCATACGACAATATTTCGAGAAGTGATCAACACTATTACAGTTGAATCGCTATAGAGGTATAGAACCGAGAATTGTTCAAAAATCGGGCGAACACGATCAGGGCCAGATATTCACTCTGTCCGACCGTCCGAGTAGATATGGAACGCACTGGATCAGTGAAGGTACCGAACGGAAAGCTCGTTAACGTGGCTGCAACCTACGAAGACACCATCGAATCGGTGACGATCACCGGTGATTTCTTTCTCGAACCACCCGAGGCACGGGCGAATCTCGAACGGGTGATTGAGGGACAACCGACAGAGACTTCGAAACAGGAATTGGTCGACGCAATCAAGACAATCGATGCACGGCTGATCGGCTTTTCGGCCGACCATCTCGCTGAGGCTGTTCGGAAGGCGGTCAATCAATGAACAATCTCGACGCCACCCTCGACGAAAGCTGGCGGATCATTGATGACGGAGTCTACGACGAGCCGACCCACCACGCGCTCGATGAAGTGTTGATCGGTCGTCTCAACAATAACGAGATAACACCCACGATTCGGTTTTGGTACCGGACGGGACCAGCAGTACCTCTCGGTCGCTTTCAAGCATACGCCGACGAAGTACAGGACGAGTACGTCCGTGACCAGGGAATCGATGTCGTGCGACGGATCACCGGCGGTGGCGCGATGTATGCTGAGCCCGGCGCGGTGATCACCTACTCAATGTACCTCCCCTGTGAGATGGTCTCTGATGACATCGAACGAAGCTATGAACAACTCAACCAATGGGCCATCGACGCACTCTGCAACCTCGGACTCGCAGCCTTTCACGAACCGCTCAACGACATCGCTCACGAGGACGGAAAGATCGGCGGTGCGGCCCAGCTCCGGCGCTCGAATGCAGTGTTGCACCACGTCACGATGAGCTACGCGCTCGACATCGAAGCGATGCTCCGAGCGCTTCGTATCGGCAAAGAGAAACTCTCCGATAAGGCTGTCAAATCGGCCGAGAAACGCGTCACCCGTATTGCGGACTACGTCAACGGGGACCGAAAGACTGTGATCGAACGACTCAAAGATGAATTTTACGACAATTACGGCGGCGTGAGGGGTTCATTGACGGACAATGAAGTGATGGCGGCGGAACGACTTGCCGAGACAAAGTTCAGGACGGACGAGTGGAACAAGCGTCTGTAGTTTCTCCTCTCTCACGTTCAGTTATATGATCCCCTATAGAGGTCGATATCAAGAAAAATGACAGAGTACGATAGGTGCGCTTTATCCCTCGGTGGCTAAAGACGGATGAGTCGATTTCCTTCTTTTCCTTCTACATCGTGCGCTATTTTCCTGAATGGATTGGCTATTGGGCGAGACGAATTCTATGAAACGCTCTCATCTATGGAATAAGTTCGGAGGGCTATTCTACCCGGCGATTAAGAACAAGACGAATCCACGAAATGAGTCGGTTGTGCCGTCTCTTCATTCGGCGAATAGAACTATAGCATTCTGCATCGTATTAGTAATAATACCACTCGTTTCGTCCCGACCACTACGCGGTCCGCAAGAGGGATCGTCGAGACGGATCAGCAATGGACTCTCGACGAGCGCGATGCGTTCGCGTCATTCGCTGATTGCCTCGGCGATCTCGACATTGATGTGGTTGGCCCATCAACCGACGGATTTCAGCAGCCATCGACACAGCTGTTGATCGCACCGCCTCACGCATCGAACACAGCAATCTCACTTGAGGAAATCTGCGACATCTACCGTGAGACGGTCATGAGTGTTGATCACTACACTGATCTCTACGGCGATACGTTAGAGGAAAGCCTTGCTCAGGAGTTCGGACCGGAAGTCGCGACTACCATGACAACCAGCGACCAGCTCACACCACAGCTCCGTGACCGGCTCGTCAATTGTAGCCAACAGGCGCGTGAAAGCCGTCAGTCCCTTCTACAGGGCCTCAAAAGCGAACACACTGCTCTTGAGGCTGCCGATGAGAAACTGACGCGCTTAGGTGCTGATCTCGATGACGTTGTGGGGGGCGCTCGTTCGACAACTGGACCGAGACGAAACTCGCTGATGTCGACGAACGTCTCCGCTCGCGCAAACGAGACTGCGAGCAGCTACTCGCTAATCGACAGGCCACTCTCAACGAACAGCGCGTTCCCAGTACCCATCGTATTGATCACGAATTCAGCGAGTATCTCTATGAGTCGCTCTCGGTGACCTATCCTGTGGTGACGGACGCGATCAGTCTCATTGACACGCTCCGTACCGCCCACCAGAGTGTTGAACAGGCACTCTCCAGCCGAGAGCTTGACTTCAACGAAGAATTAACTACTGCACCCTACCGAAAATGCCATTAAAAGCATGAAGTCGCTCGTCGATAATTGGGTACTCAACCTCAGTTTCTGAAAGTGAAAATGTCGCAAACAGGACGTTCGATACCGAAGAGCTGCTGTTCATCCATTGAAGACACTAACCTTGGTATATATCAAGATGCAGAGATTCGTGAGAACCGATCAGAGATAGTGTTTTAACCGGACACACCGCTCTTCGAGTCATCGTAATCAGATGAGCGAAGTATTTTCTCATCGGTCGCGGATCACTATACATGGCTGCTATCGTCAAGCTCCGTGCGGCGACATTCATCCCCCTTGTTTGGCTCGACTCACCACGCGAGGGCGAGGAGAATCTCCAGTTCCGTGGAGACGATCGTGATTTTACACCACATACCGTCAATACTGGTCGTTCACGCGTCGAGCAGGAAGTTGTGATCGACTTCGCGCGCGAGGAAGTGCAGACTCATGCAGACACCGGTCGTTCGAAAGAGCGCATAGAACGACCGGATGGTACTACAGAAATCCACGAGGGAAAAGCTGACACGTCGAATGTCACGGTTACCGATATCGTCTGGGGCGAGGGATGCGAACTCCTCATGCGTGCAGAAGCCGCAAATCCATTAGTTGAAGCAGCCGCTCCAGTGATCTATGAGACACACGCGACGGTCAAATCCGACGGTGGCATTCGCCTCGCGGGTGTTCACGATGCATTTCCCTGCTTCGAATTCTACGCTCAGACCGACTTCAAACCGTTCAGTACGCTGTATACGTATGATTATCGTGAAGTCGGTGGATCTCCGCTAGATCTCGCAGGACCGCCCGAATGTGAGTTCGATATCACCACCCCATGTTCCCCTGATTGAACTCATCATGGTACTGCTGCAAAGCGGTCTTCATATCAGCTCGTCTCGTAGGATTCAGTGAGACAATCCCAGACTGCCTGTGCGTAGGCAGCCGATCCCTGCTGCTCGTCCGCGAACGCCTCCCAGTCGAAGACGTCGCCCGAGAGCGCACGGAATTTCCACGTACCGGTATACTCGTCGAACCCGCGACCGAAGCCGAACGGCCTAGCGAGGATGATATTGCTGGCGAACGCACGCGTCGTGTAGCCGGTCTCGCTGAGTTGCTCCGCGATCACGGGCTCCGGGCAGTCGAGCGTCTGATTGTCGACGTGGATGCCGAGTTCGCTTGGATACTTCCCGGCGAACAGCGAGGCGTGAACGGGGACGGTCCAGTGACTCGTCGCCCACGTATTCGTGAACCGAATCCCCGGCAGCCAGTCGAACTGTTCGTGGAAGGCATCGAAGCGCAGCGTATCCAAACGACGAGTGCGACGTTCATCGGCGGCGCTACCCGCGGGGTGCGTATTACTGTTCGCCGGACGAAGGCCGGCAGCGGCGGACAAACGGTGTAGTGGCCCGGTGCGAGAGGACCCTGTTCGACAAACCGTGGGTCCGCCTGTCGTACAACGTGGTGGTCGGTTCCGGTGTGCTTCCGCAGGCAACCGAGACTATCGCCGAACTCCCCACCAGTTGCCCGATTTGATCCTTCTCGGGTGCACAGCGTGCGATGTGGGCTTCCGCCGGTAAGGAAAGAGTGAACGCTGTCCCTGAGCTCTCAGCTACTCTATACCACCTTCTCGCCACTCTCAACTAGCGTCTCGATGTATTCGTACGCTCCAGAGTATGTCACTATCCTGCTTTGGCAGTTATCTAACGAGAAACGTTGGCAGCGATACCGACGGTGTCGGCAGAAGCTCTTCTACCGCGGCTGCCTTATGTAACAAGCGAAGATCAGCAGGCTATCGAACGTTACACAAGGTCGAACCGCCAACACTCGCGAGGAGAGGACATTGCAGGGGAACATTACGGTCCGCAATTGCCGCTTCAGCTGTTTTCTACCTGCGTCTCAAACGAACTCAACAGCAAGAGCTGGGGTAATCTCTCGATCTTCAGACCCTGGAAGTCACCGACAGCGCTGTATTCCTTTCCTAATCCATGTCTTCAACTACAACATGTTCTTCACGTCAGATATATCGATCAAATCTTCAACAATATCGTTGATACGGCTATCCTCCCCAAGGATGTCGAGAGTAGCCTCAAGATCCGTTTTCAGTTCGAATCGATAGTGAGACCCTCCCTGAATACCTTTGTTCCGTGTTTCAACGAGAAGGAACCCCTGCATTCCGAGACTTTGAAGATGATCACGAACGCGCCGTTCGACGAGTTGGTTGCCGTTGAGTCGGTCAACAATTGATTTGTATTTTTGGAATACTTGTCGTGTCCGTGCTGGAGTCTCTTCGTCGATCTCGAGTGCGACGATAGAAAGAAGCGCAAATTGATCTTGGGTAGTCAGACTACGCATTCCTTCTTCGATCCGTTTCCGTTCAAGGATGTCGCGAGCTTCACGGACGTGTTGTTCGAATATGATCTCCTCGTCGCGATTGAGTGCCAATTCGCCTGCCTTATACAGAAGACGAATAGCCTGACGAGCGCTCCCTTCGTCCTGAGCAGCGAATGCTGAGCAGAGCGGAATAACATCGTCGTCAAGGGCACCTTCGACGAATGCGCGTTCCGCACGCCGTTCTAAAATAGTCGTCAACTGATCAGCATTGTAGGGGGCAAATTCGATTTCGGAATCATAGAGAGAGTCTTTGACCTTGGGCGAAAGATTATCACGAAACTGAAGATTGTTGCTGATCCCGATTACACTTACCCATTGTTCCTCAATGTGTCCGTTCTTTCGTGCTCTCGGAAGTTCATACAGGAGTTCATCGTTACTTCCGATTGCATCGATCTCGTCGATAACGATGATGACTGTTTTTTCGAGATTACTGATCTCATGATATAGAAGATCAAACATAGACTGTTGGTCGATTCCGCTGGGCTTCTTCGTCTTGCCTCGAATTTCTTTGATGAGATGAGCACAGAGTTGATAGCTAGTTGTTTGATTGTTCGCGCTTGTTTTGATGACACTCAGGTCAAGATCGTTTTCACTATCGGCATACTCCTGTAGTAACTCAACCTCGTGGTCGATTGCTACTGTTTTTCCTTGCCCCGTTTTTCCGTAGAGAAACAAATTGTGAGCGTTAACTCCTCTTGTGGCGGGTGCGAGAGCATTTCTGATCTCCTCAAGTTCGGATTCTCGCTCAGGGAGTTGCTCGGGTTGCCAATCTTCCTTCAAAACGCTCTCGTCAGCGAATACTTCAAGAGATTTTCCGTACGGATTGCTGTTGAGTGTGCTGTAAGGATTCTCGGAATCCGTATCTTCACCCACCATCCTGTTTTCCTGTTCGAACCCAATAGAGTGCTACCACATAAAACCCCCTCGTCCGGAGCGTCCTCTGTGTCCGCATAGTTTCTACCCGCTCCCCCCACCACGTCCGCATAATTCTGAAAGAAATGCAGAGTCCGAGATCAGACGACCAATTTGGAGGGAAATCTATAAGTGATGGGTGGTCTACCTAGACCGTAGTATTCAGGTTCGGATAACCTACAGCACTAGTCGTGTCTAGTTTGTAGAGTTTGCGTGTCTCTTCGAGGATTGTAGCAGTGGGTATCTAGACGGATTATGCGGACATGGTGGGGGGAGGGGATTCTACTAATTATCTTCTCTTAGGTGCTAAGACCTCTCCAGAACAGTAATCGGAGAAAGCGCGAGTCGGTTGGGAAGTGCTCGCTGCTACTCAACAAATTATCCGGACGGAGTGGGGGGTGTCCCCCAATAATGTCTTATATGAATTGTCGTTCTCATCGAGGGTTAATTGTCACACAAGGTAAGACCCGTTACAGACAAAGCACGTCGATCAGTGGCGTTGTACCTTCAAACTGAGCAAGCCGCCGACCAGAACGCGCCGGTCGACGTGACCGCCACGTTCTTGATTCCGAGGTCCACGCCAAGGACCGTCGGGTGCTCGGCGGGTTCGGGTTCGTCCACGTCCGCTGTTGTACAGAGGTGAAGATAGAACGCACCGTCGCGGTGGTGAAGGGTCCGCGCCCTTGACCGAGTACTTCGGGCTTCAGGACGGGATTCCCTCGCTGTTTAAAGAATGGCTCGTGAGGATATTTGAGAGCGCGCGTCGCAAGCGTTCGGAGGCAGCTTGATTGGAGATGTCGAACTGTGTGGCGAGTTCATTCATTGTGATATTGCGTGGAATATCAAAGTAGCCGCCTTCGATAGCTGCTTTGAGCAAGCTGGACTGTGGTGCAGTCAATTGGCTCTTTTCAGGAGATGCACCCCTGTTGAGGCTCTCTAATCCGAAGTCGATGCCTCGTTCTTTGCAATGCTTACGATAGGCGGTCAACGCCTCGCGGTCCGGGCACCGCATCCGAAGTGTCCATCCGCTTTGCGTACCTTCCCCTTCAAGGAGGATACCTCCGAGACTAGCCCATGACCAGTAAGTAGTCTCTGTGGCGGGAAGATGTACTTGGTAGAGCGTTCGCTCATCAGCTTGTGCGTTTAGCACGGTTACGTTTCTCACCAAATCGGATTGTCGAAGCACGACCTCGTAGCTCTCGGGACCACTACATGTCGCCCAGAACGATGCCGAGACGGTTTCCGGGTCACAGGCTACTATCTGTTCGAGTGTGAGTTGTACGCCGGGAACCTCTCTCAGCAGCTCTTGATGGGTTGGTGGTTTGATCGTGAATTCCATGGTGAAACTCGTGATTTCTTCCTCTCCATCTCCTGATTCGGTCGGCTGTCTGCAGGTCGGTTCCATTGTTGGGTGCACCCTTTGTCCGGATCATGCCTGTCAGAGGGTTTGTCTGTGCAGCGAAACCGGTTATCCCATTATGGCACCAACTCAACGGCTTTTGGAACATGACCCGTGTATACATAGAACATAGCATAGGTTAAAACATACATTGTTTGATGTCATAGAATTCAAGCGTATCAGATACCATGTTGTCTGATGTTATTACCAAATTGACTTATGAAAAATCATTTTGGCACTGTCTAGTTAAGACGGATCGGACGATTTCGGGGGTTTGAGAGGTCGGAGTGAGAGATGGAAAGAGACGAGAGCTGATTCGGCGGGTGATGAGCTAGAGAGGCGATCAGCCGGTTGATCAAGAATCTTCGTCTGAACTCGAAGGAATTCTCCAGAGAGCTACACTCACTCACCCGAACTCGCTTATCTAGACAGTGCCGGTCAGGCGCTACTATCGTAAATAAAAAAGGAGTTTGTTTGAACACAACGGCTCAGAAGCTACTCACTCGCTACTCGTTGCCTCGATTCGCGGGTCGATCATCCGGTATGCGATATCCTGAAAAAGATTGCCACCGATACCGAAAAAGACGAGCACTAGTGTCGTCCCGAGGATGAGAGGCAAATCCCGGTTTTGAATCGCCCCATAGCTCAACTGCCCGAGGCCCGGAATCCCAAACACGACCTCGATGACGTAGATGTTGAGCGCCAGTATGATGAGCAGGTCGGCGAAAAACAGCGAGAGCAGCGGAATCGCCGCGTTGCGGAGAAGATGGCGGGCAACGGCCCATCCACTTGCGCCTTTCGCGCGCAGGAGTTTCACGAACTCAGCGTTGACGTACTCGCTGGATTCAGCCCGCGCGTAGCGGGCCTGACCAGCCAGCAAGCTGGTGCCCAACACTAGACTTGGGAGGACAACGGTCTTGAGTACCGGCCAGTATGCGATAGTCGCCTCGCCGTACTGGCCGAGCGGCACAGTAAACACGAACAGCAGTATCCCGGCGAGCCAGAAGTTCGGGACACCGAGACCAATGTACGCGACTCCAGCTCCTATACGGGCGAGAATCGTCCCCTGCTGAGTCGCCGAATACAGCCCGATACCGATACCGCCGACGAGCGCGAATCCCATCGCGGGAACGACATACGCCAGCGTCTGCGGCAACGCCTTCGCTATCAGCGCTGTTACCGGTGCATTCTGACTGAACGACGTGCCCCAGTCGAGCGTTGTCATATCGACGAGCCAGCGCACGTACCGCTCGGCCAGCGGGTCGTCGAGATTTCTTGCCTCGCGGTACTCAGCGAGCGCTGCTTGGGCCGCATCCTCTCCCTGCGTTGTGGCCGCTTCCCAAGCGATGGCCCCCTGATTCGGATCGCCCGTAAGCGTGACGAATCCGAACGTGACAGTCAGAACCAGATAGATGGCAACGATCGCGAAAACGGTGCGGCGGACGAGTTGCCACCGAAAACTCATGGGTCGGTGTATGAGCTTTCGGTTGCAGTCACTGTTTCACCTCTGTCACTGCGAAGGACGCCGCGAGATCGTGCGTCACAATTAGCCACACGATACCAATCCTGTGATTTGATAGATAATAAATTTTCGGCTGCTGAGCTGTGCAGACTTTCTCATATGCATTGAGGCCGCTCATGGCCCGCTTCGGAAATTACGTCTCGCTTTCGAGCGAGCACAGTCCCATGCTCCCCGTTCGACGGCGATGATTCCGTACGCACGAAAACTTATGTCACACCCGAAGTGATTAAGAAAAAGATTGCAACGATGGCGACTGGTACTGACTCCACTGCCAACGCCGAGTTCGAATCCATTGACTGGAACGAATTGAGTGCGAGGAAACCCCTAGTGAGCCGACGAACAGCTGTATTCCTTTTTTCGATTGGAGTTCTGGGTGTGCTCTTTTGCTACGATCGGTTTGTCGTTCCGAGTAATGAACCGACGCTCGGAACACGAGGCGTCTTCAACTGGGATGTCACCCAACTCGACTGGCTGTTCGTCCTTTCGCTGCTCGCACTCATCTCGTATATCGTTGTTCCGTTGGCTCAGAATCGCCAGCAAACCAAGCAGTACTGGCTGCGTCTTCGGTCGAACAGGCTTGCTGTCGGAAGCCTCCTGTATCTGGCTGGATTTCTCGTCGTCGGCACGGCTGGCCCGCTCGTCCTTGGGAAGCCGGAGGTTGACGTCCTCGCCAAATACCAGCCACCGATGTTCTTCACGACCGATGCAGGAAGCGTCGCCTTGAACTGCATCGGCGAGGTGACACAGGCTGGAACGGATAGCCGGTGTCACGGCACTCTGCAGTATCCACTCGGAACGACGAGAAGCGGCGGCGATATGCTCACGGTCGCGGTTGCCGGAATGCGGGTAAGCCTGCAAGTCGCGTTGATCACCTCGGTGATCATCATTCCCATCGCAACAGCCGTCGGAACGCTCGCCGGCTACGTGGGTGGACTCGTCGACGAACTGCTGATGCGATACGTCGACGTTCAGCAAGCTGTGCCAGCGTTTCTCGTCTATCTCATCCTGACGTTCGTTCTCGGCCGGAGTCTGTTCCTCATCGTCCTCGTTTTTGGACTACTGAGCTGGGGTGGGGTTGCCCGACTCGTCCGGAGCGAAACGCTCCAGCGACGGGAGGAGGGATACGTCATGGCGGCCGAAAACGCCGGTGTGGGCCGTCTTCAAATCCTTCGGCGACATCTCCTTCCGAACGTATCGAATACCATTATCACGGCTACGACCCATCTGATTCCATTACTAATTCTCGCCGAGGCGGCCCTTGCGTTCCTGGAGTTGGGTGTCATCGCCCTGCCGTCGTGGGGACAGACGGTTGCTCGGGGATTCCAAGGCGACTATTTCCTGCAAGCGTGGTGGGTGTGGCTGCTACCGCTGCTCCTGTTGATCGGGACCGTCGTTTCGTTTAGCGTTCTCGGTGATGCGCTACGCGACGTGCTCGACCCGCGGGGGGAACCATGACCGACCCGCTTCTCTCGGTACACGACCTTCGAACCCACTTTCAGACGAGCGAGGGCACCGTCCGAGCGGTCGATGGCATCGATTTCGATATCCATTCGGGCGAGACGGTCTGTCTGGTTGGCGAGAGCGGTTCGGGGAAAACCGTGGCTTGCGAGTCGATCACCAGGCTAGTCCCGACGCCGCCGGGCGATATTACCGGAGCGATACGCTTCGACGGCGGTGATCTCACCGAAATGCGGACGAAAACCCTCCGACGATACCGCGGCGACCGTATCGCTCATATCTTCCAGAACCCGCAGGACGCACTCGATCCCGTATATACCGTTGGAACACAGCTTGCCGAAGCGATCCAGTTCCACCGTGACGAGTCGAAGTCAACGGTACAACAGCGCGCCGTCGAACTACTCGACCGGGTCGGTATTCCGGAGGCGACATCCCGTATCGACGAATATCCCCACGAGTTCTCCGGCGGGATGAAGCAGCGCGTCGTAATTGCGATGGCGCTCGCCGCCGACCCCGACATGCTCATTGCCGACGAACCGACGACGGCACTCGACGTCACGACGCAGGCGCGTATCCTCGACCTACTGAACGAACTCAAACGCGAACGCGATATGGCGATTCTGTTCGTCACCCACGACCTCGGAGTGGTCGCAGAGATGGCCGACCGTGTGCTCGTCCTCTATGCGGGGAAAGTGATGGAACGTGGGCACGTCTACGACGTATTCGAGAGCCCAGCCCATCCCTATACGCAAGCACTATTTCGGTCGCTCCCGCGTCGAAACACCCAGCCCGAGCCCATCGGTGGAACGCTTCCCAGTTTGGTTGACCCGCCCGATGGCTGTCGGTTCCACCCGCGCTGCCCGCACGCAATCGGAGACTGTACGGCGGGGAGTCAGCCGCCGCTCGAAGCGGTCAGCGACGACTCTGACCGGGGGGCCTCATGCGTGTTTTACGATGACGACCACGACCAATCCGTCGTCGATGAGGAGGTCCGTACGAGTGCGACAATGGGTGGTGCACGAAGCGACCGTCAAGTCGAATCCGAGCGAATCGACGGGAGCAATCAATGACCGACGAACCGCTGCTTTCGGTCTGCGGGCTGAAAAAGCATTACCCGATCACCGAAGGCCTCCTCAACCGCGAGACCGGGCGCGTACGCGCCGTCGATGGTATCGACTTCGACATCCATCGCGGCGAAACGCTCGGACTCGTCGGCGAGTCCGGTTGCGGGAAATCGACCGCGGCGAGAGTACTGCTTCGACTCGAAGAGCCAACCGCTGGGACGGTTGCGATCGATGGCGAGAACATCGGCGAGTACGACCGAACTGCCCTCAAGCGACTACGCCGGCACGTCCAGATGGTCTTTCAGGACCCGTCATCGACGTTCGACCCGCGGCTGACCATCGGCGAAGCAGTCGCCGAACCCCTAACAACGCATGGATTGCGCGATTCCGAGCGCCGTCGAGAGGTAGTCGAGGGCGCGCTCGAACGTGTCGGACTATCCGGAGGAGATTACAACCGCTATCCCCACGAGTTCTCCGGTGGGCAGAAACAGCGCATTGCGCTCGCGCGAGCGTTGGTACTGAATCCCGATCTCCTCGTGGCTGACGAACCCGTGAGCGCGCTCGATGTCTCGGTGCAGGCCGAAATTCTCGGACTGCTTTCGGACCTACAGCGGGAGTTCGACCTCTCGATGCTCGTCATCAGCCACGACATGGGTATCGTCAATCAGGTCTGTGACCGGATCGCGGTAATGTATCTCGGCGAAATCGTCGAAATCGGACCGACAAGCGAGGTATTCGATGACCCTCAGCACCCCTACACGCGGTCGCTACTCTCGTCGGTGCCCACATTGGACCCATACGCGCGCGGACAGGCCGGCGGACTCTCCGGCGATGTCCCGGACCCGGCGGACCCACCAAGCGGCTGTCGGTTCCATACGCGCTGTCCCGCGGTGATTCAGCCGGAGGAGTACACTTTCGAGCAGGAGCACTGGCGGAGTGTGTTGGATTTGCGTGTAGACGTGACGAACGGGCGAATCGACCTCGATACCCACCGGGAGGTCCTCGTCGCGGAGGGTGAGGCCGCAACCACCGAGCAAGTGACAGACGAGCAGTTGCGGACGGCATTTCGTCAGGAGTACGATATTCCGGTCTCGGTGGCTGATGATGACGCCGAAGCAACCCTCTCAGCAGCTCTCGACGAGATTGTGGCTGGCGATGTGGATGCTGCTGAGAGCCGCCTCACCAGAGAATTTGCATCCGTCTGTGAACAAGAGCACCCAGCACCACAGGAAACGGATGCGGGCCATCCGGCAGCGTGCCACCTTCACGATGAAATGAAGAGGACAGCAATAGCCGACTCATCTCTACCTATAGATTGATCTCTCAGCCGATGTCCTACCGGCCTGAAAAACAGAATAGAATCGTCTCTCTGACTCACCAGTGGTTGTTTCAGTTCTTGGCATCGATTCTTGATCAACCCGATTTCTTAACCCGCCGAAATCAACTGATCTGTCTTAACTAGACCGTGCCCGCTATTGAATATCATCAGAAGTCTGCCAAACGGCGCTGACTTTGCTCATCAATTGACTGTCCGTCTTCTACGCTCTTGTTTTCGGCTTCATTGCTCATGTGTCGGCGACGGTCTTGGGAAAGCGACGCGCGGCGACGGGTCTCGGGATCATCAAGTGCCGCGCGAGCCTGGTCAGCGAACTGGCTGAACTGCTCGCGAGCTATAGTTGCCTCACGTTCAAAGTCAACAATTGGATAGGGGTAGTCAGCATCTGATACATTGCCAATTGTGACGCCGCACTCGTGCTGGACGTGAATCGGCGCTCGCTCGGAGCGAGCGAGGAACTCCTCGGGAAGATCGCGAAGTTCGGGAACGTACTCGCGGATAAACTCGCCAGTGGGATCGTTCTCGCGAGCTTGTTTCCACGGATTGTAGATCCGATTCGGGTGGCAGCCAACAAGGCCACATTGCATCTGCCACTGAGCGTAGTTGATCGCTGGATCTGCGTCGATCAGATGGTAGTACATGAAATCTGCACCGATGCGCCACCATTGTTTCAAGATGTAGCCGAAAAACGAGGCGACCATCGCCCGCATTCGGAAGTTCAGCCAGCCGGTTTCAGTGAGGGCGCGCATCGATGCATCGACCATCGGAAATCCAGTCTGTCCCTCCTTCCACGCGGTGATGAGTTCCGAATCACGCTCGTCGCTATCCGCATAGAGTCCCCGGAGTACAGGGTTGACGGCTTCTTTTGTGAGTGTGGGGTTGTCAGCAAGCTTCTGGCGGAAATGGCGGTTCCAGTACAATCGCGATTCGAAGAGGTCACGGGCGCGCTCGGCTCCGCCACGTTCGATGCCCGCCTGATAGATCTGCCGAACCGAGAGCACGCCGAATCGGAGATACGGCGAGAGCCGTGAGGTTCGTTGTTCGGCTTCGGCTGGTGGTGAAATCCCACCGGGGTACTGATCCATGGTTTTCGCACGAGTGAACCAATCGAGACGACGGTGGGCCGCGCGATGGCTACCACGAGGGACGTCTCGTTTTGCAGAGCTGATATCGTGTTGGGCTTCGATCTCGTCAATAGTGACATCGCTTGTGCAAGCATCCGCTTTGGAAACGAGGAGATCTGAATCAGGCGACGAATGACATTCGCTACTCAGATATGTCTCACACTGCTCAGCCCATCTTTCGCGCGAGTCGATTCCTCGCTTTTGGGCATCGAAGACGATTGCTCCCTCCGGAACCGCCTCGGTTTTGATGTTGCCGTCTCGCTGGTTTTCGGCCCGAACCAAATCAGTGATCCGTGCTTCGAACTCATCGTCACGCCGGGCACCGTAGCGGGCAGTCGGATGGCGGGTGTGGCAGAGATACATCCTCTCGGCATTCGAGTCACTGAGAAGAGTAGCAAGCCGCTCAGCAGGGGCGCCATATAGAAACGCGAGCTCCGATCCACGTTCACGGTACTGCTCGCGAAGGCTGGAGAGACATTCGTGAAGAAATGCGATCCGTCCGTCACAGGCGAGCGAATCCGTACCGTAGAACTGAGGGTCGAAGACGAAGACGGGTTGGACTGTCGCCTCTTCATCGCGGGCGCGTGCAGCGGCTCGGTTGAGTGCTGGATTGTCTTCGACCCGGAGGTCCGTCCGGTGCCAAACAACGATTGTCTCGTCGCTGGTAGTCACGGTGAGGGAGATTTACTCTCTTTGAATCGGTTGAGATCGCGCTGGAGGCTGACGAGTTCGGCGCGCTGGGCTGCGAGATTAGCGATGTGTTCATCAAGCTTACCGAGGGCCTCCTGAACCTCCTCATCGAGCGAGTCGAGGTCACGGCTGCCGGCTTCGATGCGGGCGCGGCGAATGTGCTTGCAATCCGCTTCCCGATACATGAAGTCCGGACACGTACAGGAGGGCGTTCGGATATCGACGAGATACTCGATTCCCTCTTCACTGTAGACTTGGTAGATATCCGGGCCGTATTCGATGACAGTCAGCCGTTCGGTGAGTGCCCGGCGGTCGCGCTTGTCGATTGCGTGTTTGAACGGTTGCGTTGCGAGCGCTTCGTCGTACGATGTGGATGTACTCATGAATCTAGCTCCAGGTGGTCATTCAGGCATCAGTCCCTCAGTCTCGACCCGCATCACCGCCTCGCCGTCAGGGAGGCTCGGAGCGTCGACGAGTCGAACGATACGTTTCGTGCCCTTCGAGTTCTTGAGATACAGGCGAACGGTCGACTTGTGGCCGAGGATATTTCCACCGATGGGCTTGGTGGGATCGCCGAAGTACGAATCGGGGTTGCTCTGGACCTGATTCGTCACCAGTACTGCGGTATTGTAGAGGTCGGCCAACCGCGAGAGGTCGTGGAGATGGCGGTTGAGCTTCTGCTGGCGCTGGGCGAGCTCGCCACGGCCGACGTACTCCGCGCGAAAGTGGGCGGTCAGCGAATCGACGCAGACCGCCTGCACTGGCCACTCCGAACCCTCGTACTCGGCAGCGATGTCTTGGGCCTTCTCGGCGAGGAGCATCTGATGGTTCGAGTTGAACGCTTTAGCCACGTGAATCCGCTCGAGGACGGATTCGAGCAGCGCATCCATCGCTGCCTCGTCGGTCGGCCCACCGTCGATGGCTCGCTGGTTCATCGTCGCGGCGAGCACCTCATCGGGGAGCCCACGAACCATCTGCCCGATGCGTTCGGGACGGAAGCAGTCCTCGGTATCGATGAACACTGCGCGTCCCTCAAGTCCACCGTGCTCGGTCGGGAGTTGGACATTTACTGCGAGTTGGTGGGTTATTTGGGATTTGCCGACCCCGAATTCGCCGTAGACTTCGGTGATCGACTGCGTTTCGACACCACCGCCAAGAAGTTCATCAACTTTGTCGACCCGCCAGCCGAGCTTACCGATCTCGTTACGGCGGCTGAGAACGTCCGTTCCGCTTTCGAATCCACCAATGTCAGCTTCATCACGAGCGGCGGTAATGATGTCCGCTGCAGTGCTTTCGCCGATGTCAGCTGTGTTCGAAAGCTCACCGGGACTAGCGACCGCGATGCCCTGATAGGAGTCGAAGCCCGAATCGATGAGTTTGTCAGCGGTCGCTGGCCCAACCCCCGGGAGGCTCTCGAAGTCTATGGTTGCTGCCATACATTAGAGAACGGCCTCTTGAGGGATAAGTCGGCGTTAACAGCATTGTGAAAGTGGAGCCGCTCCCATTGAAACAGCCGAAATCGCGGAGCAGTAGCTTTGAGTCGGATGTCAGGAATACATTCACTCGACTTGCACCCGTCGAATCCTACCGTGGTGAGATATGATTCAAGATCGGCGGGCGTGTGGGCTCGTACGTCCATAGTTTCCTCGGCGACAGCTGTGTCACCGGTCTCATAGCAATCTCCGTTCAGCGCGGATACCACGCCGTTTACGGCGTGGAGGAGCGCGCAATTCTTCGCAACCGCTACACGGTGACGTTACTGCTCGCCGGAATCCAACCGCTTCGCGCCTTCGAGCATCATTCCCTTCCATGTGTAGCCGCGCTCGTCTTTCAGCGCCGCGAGCTGTTCGTGCTGTTCGTCGCTTAGGGTGAATCGGACTTCTTTCCCCATGCATTGTGTTATCCGTGAGTCCTATGTGTGTTGCGGTCGTATCCGGTACTGTCGGAGAATGACCGCCACAGCCACCAAGACCCTCGAAGCCACGCTCGTCACACCCACCACGGGCAAAGAGCGCGGGCTTCAGCGAACAGTGGCGAACTACCGGCGAGCGCTCCGCAAATCGTTCGGCGCACGGGCGACCACGCAAGCAGCGGTCAACGACGTTGTGACGCCGTACACGCTCACTTCGTATGCGAAGGACGCGCTCAAGAGCTACGTCCCGAAGCTTCGGGACACCTACGGCGCGTCCGAACTCGCCGACGACCACCCCGTTCGGTTTACGAACCGCGGGTTCCGTCTCGACCACTCCGCCGACCGCGAAGCCGAGTTCTGCTGGTACGTTCCGCAGGCCGGTCGTGGCAACGGGTTCTGGATGCCGTTGCACATCAATCCCGAACAACGCGGTCTGTGGTTCGGTTTGCTTGATGGCGACCTCTCCGCTGGCGAGTTCCGGCTTCAGGAACGCCGAACGCGGTGGGTTCTCCACGTCATCGTCGAGCGCGAGGTTCCCGAACCCGGCAAGATGGACGAACCCACCCACGTCGGCTTCGACATCGGCGAATCCAAGCTCTTGGCGGGCTGTGCCTGCCGAGACGACGGTACTCCGGTTCGTCCGATGTTCGTTGACGGCGGTCGGGCGCGACACCTCCGCAAAGAGATGTACACCACGCTCAAGCGATTCAAGAGCGCGATGCCGCCGAGTGGCGCACCGACGAACGGTCCGACCACTACCAGAACGCGCTCACCGACATCGTTGAGAAGGCATCCCGGCGGGCCGTCGAGTACGCCGAGTCCTTCGAGCACCCGGTTATCGCCCTCGAAGACCTCTCGTACATCCGCGAACGGTTCGATTATGGCGCGTATATGAACCGACGGTTGCACTCATGGGCATTCGCCCGGCTTCAGGACCGGATCGAGGACAAAGCCCGCGAAGCCGGTATCGCCGTCGAGTTCGTCGCCCCGGCGTACACGAGCCAGACGTGCCACGCCTGCGGCCACATTGGCCGGCGGAGCGAGCAGGCGGAGTTCCGCTGTACGAACACCGACTGTTGGGTATCGGAGTACCAAGCGGATTTGAACGCGGCCAGCAACATCGCCAGTCGCGTTGACCCGTGGGGAGAGAGCCTGCCGTTGAAATCGGCGGGCGATGACTCGCCACAGGACGGGAGTGCCCTTGACAGCACCACAGCCCACCGAAAGACGAGCCGGACATCCCGGCAGATGACGCTTTCGACCTTCGCGGGCTGAAACCTCTCCGGGAGACCGGATTCCCACCGTGTGGGATTCCCCGACCTTCAGGCCGGGGGAGGATGTCAAAACGATGGAAGACGTGCTCGAGGAGATCGTCGGCGAGATACTGGTCGGTGACGAGGAACACCCAATCGAGTTCGTCAGCGACGATACCGTCCTAGTGAATGGCTCGGTCAACATCCACGAAGTCAACGAGGCTCTCGGCATCGTATTGCCGGAGGGCGAAGAGTTCGAGACTATCGCGGGGTTCATGTTCAACCGTGCGGGCCGTCTCATCGAGCAAGGCGAGACGTTTGACTATGAGAACGTGGCGCTGCGGGCCGAGCAGGTCGAAGACACTCGTATCCAGAAAGTTCAGGTGAGCGTCGATCGCACTACCACCGAACTGGTCGAAGAGGAATCACTGACCAGTGAGGATGAATCCGATTGACGGGCAGCGTTTCAGCGGCTGTGTCGTGTGGGCATTGTTTTCGGTAACTCTGTTCTGTCGTTGAGACTCGGTCGATCAGTTCACGGAGACGTGCGACCGTGCAATCAGTTGTTCACACTTCTACAGTTGGAAGCTATTCCCATCGAGAAACGGGTGAAAACCATTAGGGAGTCGGAAACCCACCCCTACCTACGATGTATGAGAATATCCTGCTCCCGTTCGACGATAGCGAGGGCGCAGCGGAGGTACTCCATCACGCCAGCGAGATCGCCCACTGGGCCAACGCGACTATCCACGTGCTTTACGTCGCCGACATAAAGCGTGACAGTGTTACGGTGGTCGAGGGCCATACTGTCGATGCCCTGGTGCAGGAGGGTGAGGACATCGTCGACGAGGCCGCGAAAACACTAGAGACGCTCGGAGTTTCGTACGAGACGGATGTCGTCCAAGGTAATCCCGCCCCGACGGTCGTCGACTACGCCCAGCGATACGACCAAGATTTGATCGTGATGCCAACCCACGGCCGTGAAGGGATTTCACGATACCTCATCGGAAGCGTTTCGGAGAAGGTCGTTCGTCTCTCGTCAACTCCCGTGCTCACAGTCCGCATGCAACCCGATGAACAATTGACGTTCCCCTATGAGAGCATCCTCCTCCCAACTGATGGGAGTACTGCGGCGACGCACGCCGCGAAGTATCTTACCCGGCTTGCGGCAGCCCTAGATGCAACTGTGCATGTGCTGTCCGTCGTCGAAGACTCCACGTTCGGGCCGGACGTCCGGTCGGCGGATTTCGGGAAAGAAACCAAACAAGCCGCAGCCGACGCCGTAGAGACCGTCGTCTCTGAGGCCGAAACGTGTGGGGTGGCCAATACCGTCCGTCATATCGAACACGGGTCGCCCGTCGAGGAAATTCTCGACAGTATCGAATCGAACGACATACACGCCGTTGGAATGGGAACGACAGGAAAGCGTGGCACGGATCGTATTTTGCTCGGTAGTGTGGCTGAAAAGACTGTTCGCTCGGCACCAGTTCCCGTCATAACTGTCACCCAGCCAGAGTAACCCTGACGGTCGACCAAACCAATCATGTCATGAGTACCTGGTGACCAAGCGCCTCGGAGAGTCCAAGAAGCCATCAGATATTCAATGGGGCGAGGCGTCCGGCCGATAATTGGGTAAGACCGACAGCAAACTCATCTGGCGTGAGCGATTGCGTTGACGAGCGTGCGTTGCCCAAGTCAGAGCAGTGCTTCGGCCAACACGTACGGCGAGCACTGACCCGGCTTGTCGCCGAGTGTTGCCGTCGCCCGACGGACGAACTTGCGACGCTCGTCGGTGTCGAGGGCGGTGAAGCCCTTCGGCTCGGCGTGGTAATATATGACACGCGGTAGCACGCCGTAAGAACTGCCCTCGATAACCAAGGTTTCGAGACTGATACCACCTCAATACCTTCTTGGATGGATTCGCGAACGTCATTAACCTTCGAGGCAATGGGCCTGCTGTGCGTCGTCGCGACAGGAATCCTCGACTGGATACTGTCCAATCTATTTCTTTTAGGTGGCGGTGTCTTCTCCGTTGTCTTCTCTATCGCGACGCTGGTCGCACAGCACAACTACAAGTCATGATTCTGGTCTGTAGCTGAAATGTTGTTACTTGCCTTACTTTTTGTCGCTCACTCGGTGCGAGGTGTGTCCAGTAGATAGCTGCTCACTCGGTACGAGGTGTGAGCTCAGAGGAGTCCTCAAGAGCCTCCAGGACGACTTCCGGCTCGGTGATGAGTGTGTGTTCGAGATAAGCTCCCTCGTAATCTCCCCCTCCTGTATGGTTCGCTTCCAAGAGGCCGAGAAATGCTTGCTCTTTCAGAAGTCGATAAACACGGTCCTGTGAGATTGTATCCATTCCCTCCCGATCTATGAGACGCTGATAGAAGTCGTAAATCGCTGAAGTTCGAAAGGCTGTGCTGTTCTGACTTTTAGTAAGTAGCGCCAGTGCTTGGAGGATGTATTTCACATGAGGTGGAGAACCACTGATGAGCTGTTTCACTCGGTTGACCTCAGCTCTCGTCAATGCTGCGTCGATATGAGATTCGGTTACTGTCGATGCTGTCTCCTTTTCTGCGAGCCGTCCAGCTTCGTAGAGCATGTCGACTGCTTTTCGTGCATCTCCATGCTCTCGTCCGGCGAGAGCTGCAGTTTTTGGTATCACGCCATCTTCTAAAACACCGCTCTGGAATGCTGCACGACGACTGTCTAGAATTGCCCGAAGTTGCTCTGGGTCATAAGGGTTGAAGATGAGTTCGTTGTCCTGCAGACTCGAGTGAATCCGCTCGTCGAGTCGCTCTTTGTACTCAACTTTGTTGCTGATACAAATTACACCAATATGGCAGTCTGCTTTCCCGCTTTCTTTGGCTCGAGAGAGACTACGAAGGAGCTCATCATCGTCTAGCTTATCAATTTCATCGAGAATAGCGACAAACGCGTCCACCTTGTACTCATTGAGGATTTCCCAAGCAATGTCTCGATAGGTAGCTGCTCCGATCCCTTTTCGCGGGACATCTCGATCTGCCTCGACGTTTTGTCCAAGCTGGTATGTCAATTCTCGACTTGCTTGTGTCTCGGTTGTGTAATCAGAGCAATCTATGTAGGCGTGTCGGAGGACAACTCCGTTTTCTTCTGCTTTTCGCTGAGCTTCCCGTGTTGTGCACCGTGATACGAGTGATTTACCAGTTCCTGTTTTTCCATATATAATCACTGAATCAGGAGGCCCTCCGCGAGTTCCTGGACCGAGAGCTTGTCCCATCTCAGTGACTTCGCTATCTCGTCCTACGACTCGATCCAGTCCAGGTACATGCCCTACCCGAAGAAGCTCGCGGCGGTTGAAGATATCTCCTCCACCAAAGATGTCGTCAGTGTCAACCATACGCACTCCCTCTATTCCCAGCCAGTTAAGCATAGCGACCTCGCACCGAGTGACCTTCAACAATCACACTTGTGAGGCTCTAATGGTTCTTATTTTCTACCTTTATATACTACTACTGCGAGAGACACACACCTCGCACCGAGTGAGAATCATACTATGTAGAGCCATGGATTTCTAATTCCCAATATAAATCTTTGTATAGGGGTAAAATTGTAGCGAAACTCTGTCGCTAGAAGGTTTGTATTCTCTTTCCATCCGAAACCACTCTTCTCTTTATACGGTCGGATCTACACGGACTCATCTGAGGCAACTCACTCGGTGCGAGGTGTGTCTGTGTGGCTTCGATCAAAACCAAGAATCCCTCAGATTGGTCAGGTACCCCGATCCGTCCCGCTCGCGCTTGAGTACTTCCATTGAGCGCGAGACTTCCTGTTTCCGTGATTCAAGTTTGAGCCCCAGTGGGATTTCACAGTTAGTCAATTCATTGAGTGGCCGTGAGACTACAGCGAACACGAGCTCAATACTCTTCATTATCTATTTTTGAATATTTGAGGATAAAAATGGGGAGATCATTTGCCGCTCACAGCACCTTATGTACGCAACTCCCTTTTCAAATGGGTCGATTGTTACACAAGGTATGGCACCAAGTTGGGAGACTGTGCACGGCGATCATTGGTATTTGTATTCTCAAAAGTGCTCGTGCGTCTTTCAGGTCAGTCCTACCATTGAGGCCCGAAGCGTCATCTATCTCCTCTAGCAGCCGCCACAATGCTCACTTGATCGGTTTCGGCGCCAATCACGGCTATCGAGTCAGTACGGTAAAATGGAGACTTATTGGCCGCAGACACACGACTCGAATCGGCGTCGACCAATATTTCGACCGCCGATATCCACGGATCGAGCCACTCCCACGCTTCTTGCAGTGCTGGGATTCGCTCTCCAGGCTTGGCAAACAATCCCCCTACAGGGTCGTCGGCATTTGCGTATTGCCCCGCATCAAGCAAGTCGTAGACTGCCTCAGCGACCACCTCTCGGACGAGCGTATCCTGTTCTCGGTCGGCTTCAGAAGATGAGACGAACCAGGGATAGATCGTCTTGCCACGCTCCTCGTCGGTATGGAATGGCAGCGCGAACCGCCATCCTCCGTCAGTTTGGCGGATAAAATCGAACGCTGCGAGGCGCTCGATATGCTTGCGGATCCAGCGTGCTGAGACGTCGGCCCTGTCTGCAAGTTCGCTCTGTATGAGGGGTGACTCCGCTACCAGTAGCGTGTGGATGGTTCTTGAGAGCGCTGGCTTCGACATTTCTGGCAGTATCCGCTCAGCAGTGAGCGTCGAGAGCGCAAAGCGCACTTCGTCGAGACGAATCTCCCGGTTCGGTGCTTTCGTCTCCGACTCTAAGCTGTGAACTGCTCTCGCTACATCGTAGGGCGTTCCAGCGAGCGCTGCGAACAGCGAGATCGCTGTACGAGTCGATCTGAGGTTTTTCTGGCGACACGCCACGGTCATCGTAGCGGCAGTGTGTCGTCGTTCTGTGGCGGTTTCGACGGACACACGAATCGCAAACTCCGGTGCATCGTCGTGTGGTTCCCAATTCGAGAGGCGTCGCCGAAGGCGGTCAGCGATGCTCTCGACGCTCTTGCCGACGAGGACGAACGACCCGATGAGTTCGCCGAACGGGTCGTCAGCATCGACTGTCGGCGAGAACGTACTCTCGCGTTTTTGCTTCCGCAGTTCGAACAGCTGGCGGTGGGCGGCGAATTCACCATATCGGGATTGAATCGACGCGCCGATACAGAGCGTTTTGGCGAGGTCCGCTTTCTGGTCAGCCTTGAAATCCTTCGAGTAGCGGGGAATGCGTGCTTCTCGAACCACGTCGATGTCGGCGAGATCTAGCAGGTGAACCATGGTTCCGGCGAGCCCGAGCGCTTCGCGAGTGATCTCACCACGAAAGCGTGATTCGTTCTCGTAGTTGCCATCGCGGTAGTGTTTCGTGAGCTTCCGAAGGTCTTCGGCGGCCTCGATGAGTGCCTCTGTATAGGCTTCGGGTGTCGCATCGACGTCTTTGAGATAGCCGAGACAGCGGAGATCTCGCAGGAGGTCGGTATGGTTGGCGAGCAGATCGCCGAGTTTCCCCGATTCGAAACGCTCGTGGGTGAGAGCGTGGCGGAACGTACGAGTACTGGTTAACGCCAGTGCAATACACACCCACCACTGCATGGGGTTATCGTATTCGGCACCGACCAGCAGCCGATCAGCCTCGTGGTCGTAGTAGTGATGTGGCTCGCCCCGATCGGATTTCTCTGCAATCGGGTAGTCACAGAGCGTCATCGCTCCTTCGGAAGCACAGCCAGCGGCAGCCGCGTAGCGATGGCGTGCAGCCGACCGAACTTGGTGTGAAAACGGCAGGCGATTGCGGTCAGCATCTGTGCCAGCACCGTCCGATTCCGCGACAGCTTCTTCCTCCGCCTCCGCCGATGGGCGGTGACGGCCCTCGTGTGCGGGCGGGGTTACACGGCTATCGTCGGAGAGATTTCCGGTCGCGTTAACGCAGTCGTCAAGCTGGCTCTGGACGCCGATTTCGCTGTCGAGAGCGGCCAAGAACTCACGACCAACGTGCGAGAGCGAGACGTGAGTAGTGCCGCGATGATCGAAGCGCTCGACGAGTGCGTGCGGGACGAGTCGCTGCGAGACGTGGTTGCGGATCGTCCCACGGCCGACGTTCATCGCGTCGGCGAGCGCGCTATAGGTGGTCGTTTCGCTAGTTTCGTCGGCAATCGCTCGAAGAATCGCGATGGGTTTGGAATCGGGATCGAACGCCTCACGGGCGTCCTCAACGCGACTCTCGACGGCGGCTGGCATTGCTTGCTCTCCCAGGCGCGGCTTGCAGTCGTCTTTAACGCTGGCGGGAAGTTCCTCGCGATGCTTTCGCCAGAGGAACGTTCGCTCGATCGGGCTGGCCACGAGCACGACGCGACAGCCACGCGCGTAGGCACGGACGAGTGCGAGAACCGCTTGGCGCTGATCACTGCGCACGCTCGTGAACCCGTCCAGTGAAATGGCGATGGTGGGCGTCACGCTCTGGGCAGCGGCGAACAGTGCGGGGTCACCGCTATCGATATCTTCGAGACTCGTCCGGACGTCGTGGCTCGTCTGGCCACCCAACTGACGAGTGGTGCGAACGAGTTCGTGTCTGAGACCGTCTCTCCCCTTCGCAATTTCGACGGCAAGATCAGCGTACCCACCGTCGAGCGCATCGACATCGTTGCGTTCGAGGATGGCGTAGAGCTTCTCGATCGAGGCGGCCTGCCGTCCGATTGCTCGGACGCTCTCGTATAGGCGGTCGGCAAGCTGGCTCCCGTCAGTATCGAAGAGCTCTCGATGGAGCTTCGTCGGTGCCCACGTACTGTTCTCGCCGGGTCGGACTACCACGTCCGCCTCGGCGGGGTACTGGCCGGTAACCGCGATGCCGGGTTCTGGATTGGAGCCAGAGCCGGTCATCGACCGTCGCTCCCGATCGTCTGCAGGAACTCACAGGCCTCCCTGTGGCCGCCATTGCTCTGATAGCACCCGGCGCGGGCAGTGCTCTTTCTGGCGCTGTCTGCCCCGCTCTCGGTGCGACAGAGCACGCACGGCTCGCGAGCGTCATCACTGATCGTGGGGGTGAAACCGACAGCCGCCATCTTGGCTTACCCCCAGCCTCCTGCTCGAGAAATTTCGGCTGTTACAGCGGAAATCCGGTGTGGGTTCGTCGCCGTGAAACCGTTCATACGCGACTCTCCACTGTTTCGACTGGTGTCTCGGACTGCTCGCGCGTAGCGAGATGGACGGCGAGATCGCGGTCGCCGAAGACAGGACCGATACGGCGGTACCCACCGCTGTCGTGGTCAACGATCGTGCCGGTGGCTGGACAGCCCTCAGCCTGGCACTGGTAGTTGTGGTAGGCGATGCCCTCGCCTTGCCACGCGCTCGACAGGCGGTCGGCAGTGCCGCGACAGACCGCACACTGGATCGCCGTGGGGACATCAGCGTCGACGATCCGCCCGAAGGCGTCGATTTCCATCAGGCGATCTCCCCCTGTCGGTCGCCGCTTCCAGGGCCAGTACGTTGGTCGTCATCGGCAGCGAGCGTCGCCTGCTCGCAATGGCGATACCGTGTGGCCTCTTTCGAGCGGTACAGTCGCGCCCGGGCTTGTCGAGCGCGGTCGCGGTCGCTGTGGTGGTCGGCTGACTGTTTGTGGCAGTCGGCTGGCTGTACGCCCTCACGTCGGTGGGTATGTGTGCTGTCGCGTGTGGCCATTCTACGGCCCGTGATTGGAGTGCTGACGGCCGGGAGAGCCGTCGTACCCGCGGCTGTCGATGCTCGTCGCCGAGTTGCCCGCCCAACGTGAGACAGCAACGCCTCTGCGCGTAGGGCGAAAGCTATATTTGCCGTGGGCCGCGAAGGAAAAGTGTCCAGCCTCCTTCGTCGACACTGATTCGGTAGCCCCTGCTTTAGGCTGACAGTGCAACGGTTGGTATTTAGGGTTTTGTATGACGCTCTGACAGACCGTCGCGAACCGACCGGAGAGCGTCGGGGTGGGGTGTGCAGCATCCACTCGGCTCCTCGTTAGGCCCTCTCCGATCCGTGGTGGTCGCTTGCTGGCACGACGCGGCGGAGCTCGCGCTGGCAAGCATAGCCGGGGCTGATATAGTATGCCCGTGCGCACTCGGGTCGGCCTTCGATCCGATACTCACCGCCATTCGGACCGACGAGTGCTACTCTGCCATCCGGAGTGCTGGCGGGTTCGACGACGAGCATCGGAGTCGATTGGCCCTGCCAGAGGACGCCGTCGCCTTTCTGCAGGTCGGTGACGCTGTCGATCGGTTCGCACGTGTCGATAGCCTCGCGGCAAAATTGAGGACCAGTGTCGGACCCACGGTTGTTCGATTTACGCGATAGTCCGGCGGGACTCGTTTCGGCCGTGTCTCGTGGCCGATGGTATTTGACCGGGTAGCTACAGCTTCGGACGACGGTTTCGAGTGTACTTACTGCAGGCGAACCGTTAGGGAAGCATTCCGAACACGGATCGTGAATGGTGGCGTACGCGGCCGTGAACTGGACCTCGTGCCATTCCCAGTCACTGGCGGAGTGTCGCCAGCATGCCGGTTCTGTGGTGGTTTCGGCTGTCTTGCCAGTGTTTGCTGACTGCCGATGTCGATGTTCGCGTGCAATACCTTTAGGTCGCTCTGTCCTGTAGGATGAGTTGCTTTGGCTCATTGGATGATGGATTGAAAGGCTCAGCATTCCGATGTTGCCAGAGACAGTCAGCGCGGGTGTCGAGACCGAGTGAGTTCCAGTCACTCAGGCTACGACGTTGATTCCCGCGCTGGCACGATACGCTCGTAAGCCGAGCGTCCGCGCACCCGCTGCTCGACGCTTGTTGACATCGCCTGCGTCGATGGCGGATGATTAGATGCATACGTTTGACTCTGACAATAACCCGGTTTGAGACCGTTGCTGATAAACCTGTGCATAGATATTATTCATTGATGAATCAAAAGATGTGTCTGCCGGCCCAGTCCAGCGGTGTTAAGCGGAGGGATACTGGAATCCTGCATCAATGCCGTCGCCGTTGGTGCCGTGGATGAGCCGAGTTGACGAGCAGATCCTGCGAGTGCTTGATCAGGTTGGGTTCCCTCTCCCACCGAAGGCTATCATGCTCGGTATCCGGGAACGATACGGGGAGGAGGCTACTCCGGGGGCAAACCACGTCTCGCGGAGAGTACGTGGGCCGCTCTCTGAGCATGGACTGGTTGACCGGCCTTTCCCTGATGAGGCGAGGACTTACTACGGTGTTACAGAGCTTGGCGAGCGCTATCTGCACGACTCGAATGCCGAACCCGGGGAGTTCGTCGCCGGTATGGATGCTTCTGGAGAGTAGCGAGGCCTTCTGTCCACGAAGGGGTGAACTCACCATTCCCGATTTCCACCGTATCATCTGTGCCGATTCTATCCATCACGAAGCGCTGAGATGACTTATCGTACAGCCCTTTCCGAATCCGAAATCATATGTGGTATGAAATAAATTTGCTTTAGATTTAGTTGAGTTGAAAGCCACTTATGAGGCGTGAGTCACCACTGCCGGCCGTCAAATCCACTATCTGTCTCTGGTGGTTTTTTCTCTGGTCGGTGAGCCATTTCACGATAGGTATCATACAGGCTTTCAGCCCATTCGATGATTTTTGGATTTTCGCTCACGATCATAGCGATGTGCTTCCCTTCGCCGCGTTCGTTGTATGCGCCGACCGCGACTTTTCGGTCGTCATATATGCCGATGCCGAGTGTATGGGAATCCTCGAGATAGAGCGGCTGGTAGTGCTCACATTTGGCGTGAGCGGCAAAGTCTGTTCCCGTATCTTGATCTGATTTGACATAGCTTCCCCAATCAAGAATGGCCTCAGCCTCGACGCCGAAGTCGAGCATGCTCTTGTAGGCGTAGAATAGGATTGGGTTATAGATTGAACAGACACACCGGAATTGCTCCACACGAACATCACAGAGTCTGAGAGCGGCCCCGAGTACATTAGAGGGACTGGCTGTGTCCGAAGCTATGACTGTTGCATCAGAAAGCTCGGGAACTGGAACAGTTGCATCCTCTAGCGGCAGGCGCTGGAGCCATTCCGCTTTCTTGATAATCTGCTCAACCGCGATTGATAAATCATCGTAGGCGAGCAGCGTCTTCTCTCCAGTATCGGTGATTCGATACGTGTGACCTTTTTCATCTGCTAGATCATGATCCGGCTTGTCGAACTGTTTGAGTTGGCGTTTGACTGTCTCCTTAGTAGCCGATACGGATGCCCTTCGGTGAATTTCCTCTATGCTCTGGTATTCTCCACAAAGGTTTGAGAGGATCGAGATTGGTGTCTCAGTCCGAATCAGTTTCGCAAATTCATCTCTTGTAATTGTAGTTTTTGTGAGGCAATCCTCGATTGCTTCGAAGAGTAATTTTCCGCCAGCGGTCGGTTCAATGTTCTCTCGATAGATTTTGACAATTCCGTATTCATGGAGTTCTGAGAGGTGCTTTGCTGCTGTCTTCTGAGATATTTCTGCGTGGGAGGCAATGTCGTCTCGACTGGTGGGAAGCGAGAGATCGTTGACCGCACGCAAAATCTCTAATCGCTTTGTGTCAAGGGTTTCATTGATGACTTCTCGAATGTCGAGATCACGGCCAGATAGCGGGTGTGTTTGTGTGGACATGATTGTATAAAGTTCACCGGATGGTCTCTGGGATTTACTTGGCGATTTCTCTCTGGATTGGAATCAACGTGTCTTTTAATGCTCTATCGACGAAGCTTGACTGATGAGTAACAATACACAGCTCCCGCCTTCGCCTGAAGGCCATCCTATCATTGGTCATACAATTGATTTTGGTGATGATCCGTTCGGGTTTGTTGACCGTGCTACGAGCGAATGTGGGGATGTCTACTGTATGGAATTGCCGGGGACAGATGTGTACGTTCTCGCAGGAGCGGAGTACCTGAATCAGGCGCTCGTTACGGATGTTGATGCGTTCAGGAAGACAGATGACTTCAATCGAGTGTTTGGAAACGGGGTGCTCTCAACTGAAGGTGAGCAGTGGCGTCGTCAGCGAGATATTCTCCAGCCACTGTTTCATCCCGACCGGGTGAGCGGCTATGCAGACGACATGGTTGCCGCAACCCAGCGCCGCCTTTCGACGTGGGAAGATGGTGAAATCCGAGATATCGAATCGGAAATGCAGGATCTCACGATTGAGATTCTGTTCGCAACGCTGTTCGGTCGTAATCTGGCACCCGGCGAAGGTGACGATTTACGAGATGCATCGGACGGGCTTAACAAGTGGTTCGTTCCGACTTCGTGGCTGCTCCCTCATTGGGTGCCAACACCATCCCGCCGCAAATTCAGCAATTCGGAATCGCGGTTGCGAGTCGAAATACGCCAATTGCTGGCGGAGCATGAACATGCCAACACCGAGAAATCGGGTGTAGTAACGCTCGCCGACCAAGCAGGACAATCCGCTTCTGAAAGCCAATCAGGTGGCTCAGAGAGTGATACACTGCTCTCGAAGCTGTCTGAAGCAGGCGAGGCAACAGGTGAGAACCATCTGAGTCGCGAAGAAATCGAGGATCAGATGTTGACGATGATTTTCGCCGGGTACGAGACAACTGCAGCCGCTATCGCGTTCGCTCTGTATTCGCTGGCGACCGAACCCGACATTTGCGACGCCTTCCATGAGGAACTCGATACGGTGCTTGATGGAAACCCGCCGACACTGGATGACATGAGTCGTCTCGATCTCACTAATCGGATCGTCACCGAGACGCTTCGCCTCTACCCTCCTATCCATACAATCCCTCGGCAGACAACGAGAGAGGTTGATGTCGGCGATTATCGGCTTCCGGCGGATGAGCAGGTACACCTCTCGGTGATCTCAGTCCATCGTGACGAACGGTACTACGACGCTCCACTGGAGTTCCGGCCCGAGCGCTGGACAGACGGATTTGAGGAAGAGTTAGACGACTATGCATTCATCCCGTTCGGTGGTGGACGACGGACATGCATCGGACGAGAGTTCGCTCGGCTTGAGGCAACGCTCGCGCTCGCAACGATCGGTCAGCAGTTCGATCTCGAATGGACCGGTGATGAGACAGAGATGGCTATTGAACCAGAGATGACGACGAAAACGCAGAACGGATTGCCAATGACCCTTCGTCAGCGATAATTGTTTGTCGATAAGCTGCCCCCGAGGTACTCTAGTGCTGGCGATAGTGGACTGTTATAGGGGTTCGCACTGATTTTAGATTTCATACATTGCAGGTTGTCGACCTGTCGAAATCAGCGTGCGAGATACAGGGCGCGTAGTCAGCATGAACTGTTCTCTCACTCAAACTTCCCCGGAATCGGTAGAGACAGCGGACATTCCACCCATTTCCTGAAACGAGATGATATAGTTCGAGGGATCGAGTTCGGTAGCCCGGTATCAACGTGAGTTGCTACTATAGGTAGCCAGCCTGAATCAAGAGGGAAATTGCACTGGACACCGCAATCACTAGGGTGAGAATACCACCTATCCATTGTAGTCTCTTCGCCGACTCATTCTGTGATTTGATCTTATTCTGGAGCTCAACTGTTTCTATGGTAGAATTTAGTTCGATGTCAGAACGGACTAACTCGACGGCGTCATTGTACTTCTCAATCAAGTCATTAGATTCCTCTTCGGTGTAAGTCTCGATCTCGGTGGCATTATCCACTAATCTGGCTACAAAACCAGAGCGTTCACCGAAGGGGTGGGATTCCCTGAAAGAGTGCTTAATACTGTCAATTTGTCTTGATACTTGTCTCCAGTCTTCCTTCGCTTCTTGCCGACTATTCTGAATGGCTTTCAAGGCTTTATACAGGCATTCGTAATCAACCGAATCATATGATTTTTTCTCATATTCGGGGTCCTCTTGATTGTGGAACTTATAGTATCCATAAAGAGACCAGAGCAGCTTCTCGAAAATCATTGATAGACGCGTGTATCCTCTACGAGTATATATTGAACCAGTAGGGTCGTTGTCTCTACTGTAACGACTTTCAGAACCCTCTAAATGGAAATTCACAAGTATACTCCTAAATCTAAAACTGCCCACAGAACTCTCGAAATGCCTCCGACCGGGGAATACATACCGTTCTTTATTATCATATTGCATCAGTTCTTCATTCAGATCTGAGACGTGAATATCGTCTATACCATACCAGAAGAGATCTTCTTCCTTGATGAATTTCTCGAACGAGTCTAAACTGGAGTCCGAGAAGTCGAAAGACCAAAAACTTGGGTGATGCATTGACAACCGGCCAGAACTCCATGACTCTCTATTCTTTGTGAATATACCAACTTCCAAATTGTCGGCTATCAGGTCACTAATGCTTTCAGCAATTTCTTCGATCAAGACCTCGCCCGCAGACTGGTACTGATGTCCGATGTAATCAATATCATCTGCACGTTTCTCCTGTAGCTTTTCTGCAAATCTCTTTCGATCAATAACCCCGTAAACAACGCATCTGACTAATTCATTCGTTGATGATTGACCCCGGAGATAAACTCCTTCGAGAACTTTGTCCAGAAGACCGCATACAGAGATTTCATGCTCTATTGTACTCACTGTATTCGTAACCCGCTGGTGCGTCTTTTCATCGGTTCCGGGTAAATCCTCTATAGGTTCAATCGCTATTTTATTAAAATTCTCGACAAATGTGTCTTCTTCGCTCTTCCGTATTACCTCCATTACCCCGATAGCTTCCAGTACTTCTGGATAATCTACTGGAGGCGCGCTATCACCCATAGGTTAGCATCTGAGGCGACGAATAAATACCTTGAAGATTATCAAATTTTTGAAGAATGGTGGGTCTTTGTTATGCTGAATAGATCCTCTGTATCTCGCATGCTGTATTTCTCAACTAGCAAGAAGGTTCACGTGTAGCTATGCAGTGCTCCGATAGCCTATGTCTCCAGTTGCTCCTCTGAACTCTCAGTTGGCGGCGACGTAGCGATCACACCCTCACTAGATACGAACACAAGCTGATGTGATTGATGTACGACGTCACTTCGCAGCCCGAGAGTTCCCCGCACCAGCCACTCGGTGCCACCGAGTGTCGGGTGAGCGATAGTATCGGGCGCACAATCGCTGCAGCTGATCCGCGCGACCGTGATATCACGCTCATCGGACATCGAGTAGGCATAGATACTCACCGGCGACCCTTCGCCGACCGGCTGCCCACAGCGCCCACAGAGCGCGTGCTCACCATCGCTGATCGTAGCTCCGGTGACTGCGCGCTCGATTGGCACGGTGATCGAGCAGTGTATCTCGACGCTCATCGGCTGCCTCCGTGTTTACATTGAGGACAGTACTTGCCGTGCTGCCGGGCGAAATAGCCATAAAAGCCCGACCCGCAGCTCGGGCAGCATTCATCGCTCATCGTTGCTTACCACCGCTCTCGATCGTGGTTGCTTTCGCTATCGGTGCGACACCGTTTTGACCGCTTAGGCGTGTAGTGCACATGGCTGTTGGGCCTCAAGACAGCCAGCCCGCGCGTCTCAGCGCGCGGGCATTCCTCTCACAGAGAATGCCCCAATGGGACCGGTCTGTCTCTACCTAAACCCACAAAGGCATAGGTAATAAAACCATCGATACAGTCTGAGAAGACAATATGCATTCGTGGGAACCCACGAGTGACAAGGACTATTACGTATGAGCTACTACGATCGCACATGAGTGGTGACCGCCCTCGAAACGACTCCGGTCAGTACGATGATGAACTCCTACCTGAAACGGTCTTGGAGGTCTTCGACAGGCGTGATGATCTCGCTCGACCGCTCACGTCGAGTGACGTCATGGAGGCACTCGACTGTGCGCGTCGAACGGCTTTGAACAAGCTCAACGAACTCGTCGCCGCTGGCTCGCTCGAAAGCCGCGAGGTCGGTGCTCGTGCCCGCGTGTTCTGGCGACCGATTCCTGGCGACGATCACGACGCACGGCTGAAACGGCTGAGTGCCGAACTCGGGCAACCGATCTCGGTCGGTGAGACCGTCTACGAGAGCGGTGACAATCATCCGATTGAGGCTACTAGCGATAATGATTCCGAGAGCGATACCGAGTACAACCTTAGTGGTCCCGAGCGAGTTGCCGATCCTGCTGACGAGGAGGCTAGTCCTGACCATATCGAGCGTGACGAAAGCCAACAATAGAACTGAGTAGAATCAAGTGCCCTGTAGGACCGTTATACGCGGCTTGATTTTGGCGTTTTCACTCACCCCACCGCTGAGCAGAAACCGATATACTGCGGTTGAGTTTACGGATATCTAATAGTACGACGAAGATTGTAGATGGCGTATTTGAGGATCATCTCGCGGAATTCCAGATGCCAGCTCCGCGCACGCACGGCGGAGCCGAGCGTGCGCTTGATGGCTGAGAAGGCTGTTTCGACCATCCAGCGGCGATTGTAGCTGTTCGAGTCCATGCGGGCGTTGTGAGCGTGATCGAGCGAGTTGTGCAGCCGATGTTTGATAAGTGGACGAACTCTGTTCTCGCGGAGTTCGTCCCGGAACGCTTTCGCGTCGTAGCCTTTGTTTGCGGCCAGACTGAGCAGGTCGCCGGCGTTGCGCCGGGCGACCTGCGGGCCGATCTTCGCGTCGTGTTTCTTCGCGGTGGTGCAGTGAACGTCGGTGACGTAGAGCGTCTCGACGTCGACGAGAGTCGTGACCTTCAGCGAGCGGACGCGGTAGTGCGCTCGCTGAACGTAGTGGCGACTGGGCTGATCGCGGTCGAAGCCGGTTGCATCGACCGCAGCATGGCCAGTGCGTTTCTCGGCTGACGCGCCGAGAAACGCACGCCAGCGCCCCATCGAGATGATCTCGAACCAATCGCGGAGGGCTGTGTAGTGCGGCAACCGCGTCAAACCGATCTCTTTGAGGATGCCAGGCATCTCGCCGAGAAGATCGATGGTTTGGCGGTATGATTTCCCGAGTTCGACACGGATCGCATGAAGCGTGAGCATCGCCCATTCGGCGAACCCGCCGCCCCGTTAAGGGTCTAGCAGAACTTTTCGATGCTCGGTTTCGCTTAGTCTGGCAGTATTCGCTGATCGCCGCCTACTCACCGATCCTGAACGTCAAAAGGTTACGCTAGATCCTATCGGGGTCGGCGGGTTCGTCGGGGTTAGCGACAACTTGTTTAGCTTTCGCAACCGATTCTTGAGTGAAGAGGCGGATTTCCGATGCCATAACAATCCGCCTCCTCGCTTTCTACCACGATAACCTCATCAGAGCCGCTCCGTCTAGCGATCCTACAGAGCATCCTGTTCTTTGCATGAGGAATACCGCTCTTACATCGCGCTGTGGGGATTAGCACTGATCTTCCGAGTCCTCCCATCACAGGCTATCGACTTGTTGAAATCAGCGTGCGAGATACAGGACACATGTCTCGTTTTATCGCTGCCACTGGTTGATTGGACGATGAAGGAACTACGACTCCTGTCTTGGAGACCAAGCAGACTCGAGACCCGCTCCGAGTGCGATCCCGACAGCAACCCCGATAGCCAACTCGTTCATCGCAACACCGATGGCGACACCGAGGACGAGTCCAATTGACATCCCCGCACCAGTTTTTTGTTGAATCCCGTCTTCTCCGTTCGTGGAAACCATAGGCTATACTTCAATGTATCCGAAGATAACACTATCGGTGAACTTACCCTCTGAGTCGGTCACGCCTCACCTGATGCTGGAATGGACTGGATATCTCCGGTGGAGGCTGTGATCCCTGATATGTCTTGAAGTAGTGGATCGGCTTCTCCAAAGGGCGCTCGTGGCTGATACAGATTGATATACAGCCGGCTAAAACAACTCATATGGATGAAGAGCGGCGGATACCGCCGTTCGCCGAAGACACGCTCGCGCTGTTGACGGAAGCGGCCGGCGGGACCGGCGAAGCCCTTCCGCGAGACGAGGCCTCCGACGTGATCACCAACGTTGAGCGGTTCACCGAAGCGGACGCCCAAGACGCGCTCGCCCGGCTCGAAAGCCGTGGATACATCTACTTCGCCGACGAGCAGGTTCGCATTACCCCAACTGACGAGTGACCAGCACCTCGAAATGGGGAGAGTTCACTTTCAGTGCGCTTCGAAAGCTTCTATAATCAGCTGAGAGCTATCTACGCCGAGGACCACAGTCTGGACCTCGAAAGAGCGCTGTCACACGCTCTCTTTCCCTTTCATGATACAGACAGTCAAACGGATGCTCTCACACTCGACACAGGAGTCCGTTGTCGAGTGCCGCAACTGCGGGGCGAACGTCGAACCGGAGGCTGAGTCATGCCCACTCTGCGCCTCGACCGAGATCGCACACTACGAGATCGATCCCTGAACTGAGTGGCTTCTCTTAGCCGGAGCGGGGGAGCATCTAGATCGACGGTTGATGGACTCGGAATACGGAAGAAGCCGGACTTACACTCGGAAGCGGGTGTGTGGGCCACGGCTCTTTAGACAGCGCCTCTCTGAGTGGGATGTATGGCGATTCCGTTCAGTGCGACGTGGGGCACGCTGATCGAGCGTTGCGAGGAACTTCCTGAAGAGGCGACGCTGATCACGCCATTGGCTTCGAAGCGATTCCGCATCACCGATGTCCAAGATCAGCGCATCATCATCGAAGACATCGATTCGGGTGACTCACAACCGCTGCAACGCGAGCAGTTCGGAGCACTCGCTGAGCACACACGCGACGCCGTCGACGGCTACGAGCTCGAACGCCTCCCACCGAAAGCCGAACCGTACGCGGCGGTGCTTGCACTCCACCCGCGCTACGTGCTTGATGAACGCGAGAACACGCTGACCGAACTCGAAGAAGCCGACGAAAACGCCGTGCTCGACGATGCACCGCACCTGTCGATGACAGCGGGTGCGGACAACGAACAGGATAGCGAGCGCGAAGAGCCCGAAATCGACGTGTATTCGGATATGCTCTTGCTGATCGACGCGCTCGAACGCGAGGACATGACCGCTCTCGAAAGCGTCGACACGCCCGTACTGGTGAATCTCTACACCTTATTGTCGGACGTCCAGCGCAACGCCAACGACCTTCGAAAGGACGTGACCGACGTCCTCTTGGAGCGTGTCGGGCACGACCGGCCGCTGCACGGTCAGTATGGGTCGGTCCAGCGAACGACGCGCCGAAACCGCTCGCTGAAAGACGACGAGGAAGTGCTCGAAGCGTTCGCAGATACGGGCATCGGCCGCGAGCAACTGCTCGGCGTCGACCGGAGCAAGGTCAAGGAAGCACTGGATGTCGTCCCAGTGTCCGAATTAGACGTCTACGACGTGAGCGAAAGCGAGTACGTACGCAAGGCCGAGGTGGACGAAGAGCGCAAGGAAACGCGCTTGCAGGGACTCAAAGACCGGGTGGCGGTCAGCGACGATCCCGAAGCAGATGTCCTCCGCCAGGAAGTCGAGCGGTTGGAACAAGAGATCGAGGAACTGACTGAGTTCTCGCCGGGGAGTTCGTTCGAGACGCAACCAGAACAAGGCTGAAACGAGAGTTCTATGAGTTCGTGCCCGGTGATCGGCTTTCATCGCCGTGGAGTGCCGTTTATCTTATGTAACACTCGGTGGCTTTATGCGCCCTCGACTGTTACATAAGGCAACCATGGTCGAACAGGACCCGCCGGTCCCTCCGGGGCAGTTGCCGAAGTACCTCGCCGAAGGCCTGCCCAAACAGGACAGCGAGACGCTCGCAGAGACCCGCAAGTACATCGAGGAGTTGCTCGCGTGGAGAGAGCGGCCGGTCGAAGAAGGCGATCTTCCTGAAGAAGCCGAGCCAGTTGACGAATCCACCCACGGGCAGGGAACCGTGGTCGAGGAGATGGTGACCTGTGGCGACGAGTCATGTGCGTGCATGACCGACGGCGAGAAGCATGGGCCGTATCTCTATCGTTACTACCGCGAGGACGGAACGCTCACCTCGGAGTATCTCGGGAAACCATGAGCGGGCCGCCGCGCCTTGTGTAACAATCCCCATTTACTTCCCACGAAAAATTACATAAGGATGTTCAGCAGCCGGCCCGGCCACTGGTGAGGCCCGATTGAGTTTTTGTGATAGATTGTTGGCGAAGTGAGCGAATCCCGAACCCGTCGCGTGTGAACCTCTATCCTATTGATGCATGGTCGAGTGAACTAAGATAATGGCACAATGTGGATATAGCTTCATCGCTTACTGATACTGTATGACCACAGCATCACACAGTATAGAGACGTCCGTCGATGAGAGTCTTCGCGCCCTTCTCGATGGAGAGGTTGGGGAAATTCTCGCGGTCAACTTCAGCGAACAGGCAACGAGTGGACTCGTCGAAATACTCACCGAGAGTGAAGAGTCACCGGAAGTACGCTTGCTCGTTGACGAAGACGTACTGAAATGGCTCCGGGATGATTTCGTGCTGGCAAGCACGGCAGCGGAGTTGATCGAGGCAGAGATACTCGAAATACGGGCAGCCACAGAGGACTTAGAGAATACGCTGTTGGTGACCGATGAGACGGTGGTATCGATTATAATATCAGAAGGACTCGTCGGCGCACTCGGGACTGACGATGCGGAATTCGTCGAAGCGGCGCGCGAGCGCTGGAGCAGCGTGTGGGAGGGCGGCGACAAGTTCGATCTGCGGACGCCGGCACGCTCGCGTGTCGAGCAGTCGCTTGGCGAGGAGTTCGGTTCGGAGGTCGAATCGGACTTCCAGGCAGTATTGGACTCGCTCGGGAGTACGCGCGATGAGACCGTTCTGGACGAGGTGGGAGTGAGTTTGCTCGTGGCAGCCAGACATGAGAAGCTGCTGTACGACATCTCGAAATGGGGCGAGGACACCGGTGTGGCGAGCAAGGCGACGTTTTCGCGGACGAAAACTCGCCTCGAAGAACAGGGATTGCTTGAGACGGAGAAAGTGCCGATCGATATTGGGCGGCCACGGTTGCGCTTGCTGGTGGGCGATGAGCGTCTCCGAGAAGCGGATATCGAAGAATTGCCGAGTGTAGTTTGGGAGTTGCTATCGGCGGTTCCAGCCTAACAGGTATGTATCGAGCGGCTCTTCGAGGGTAGCCCTCTCTATTTTTATCAACAAAACTCACAGAGCGCGCTGTGCGCGAGCAGGACCGTGGAGATGGGCGGGCGCTCCATGAGTACGCGGTCGGGCTTTGGCCGGTCCTCCAAGCCGGGATTCTTCAGCGGTGCTGACACGGTTGCGGTGGCGACGGCGTGAAGCGCCGGAGCCAGTAAGTTGAAACCGTGCGGAGTGAGCACGCGCGATATCGTCGCAGCAGCGCAGCCGGGCGACCACCGGGAGAGCGAGCGAAGCGAGCGCCACGGCGAGCACGGTGGTGCGGGTGCCTCCCTCCTGAAACTTGAACTCGTCAGAGTGTCGATAGTCGCTGAAGTGCTCGGCAACGAGATCTGCGAGGTCGGCAAGTGAGCGATCCAGCGGTAAGCGAGTTACGATTCACCCAGAGATTGGCGAACGCGGGGTCTTGCAGCTGATGCTTATAGTTATCCGAGGACTCAAAATGACAAAAAACCCATCAATTGGGGAAGAACTAAGAGGTGAAGATTTAAAACAACTCAATATGGCACGAAAAGAGCGCCAGAAGCAAACCGACCACAATAGATGGATCACTCGGCGGCAGATTTTGAGAACCACCGCAGCAACGGGCGTTGGGACCACTTTAGGTACTATCCCAGCTGCGGCAACTGACAATAGACCAACATTTGAGAACGGTAAAGCCCAGCCTGTTTTCGCCGATGAGGACGTAATCCGAGAGGATTACTGGGTTGAGACGTCGCTCGACACAGACGGGTCGGGCGAACCCGACCGAGTGCACGTTGAGGTCGCCCGGCCTGAGTCCACTCTGGATAGCGACCTGCAACTGCCGGTTGTTATGGAACCTAGCCCGTATTACGGAGAAGATCAGCCTGCATGGGGCTATTCACCTGAGAAGGAGCTGTACGAGCCTGATAAACCCGGACGGGATCTCGAAGAAGGAGTTGAGGGCCGGTCCCGAAAAGTCTACGAGGACTACTCCCACCTGGCGGAATTCACTGGTCGAGACGGCCCTAATATCGGCCCGGAGTTCTTTGAAGAGTACCTGTTACAGTGCGGGTTCATCTGGGCTTATCCCGCGTCGATTGGGACTGAGCAGTCAACGGGTTGTCCTGATGTCGGCGGCCCGACTGAGATCGAGGGGATCAAGACAGTTGTCGACTGGCTGAACGGCCGTGCGGACGCGTACGACATGCGGGATGGCGGCGAGAAGTACGACGCGGACTGGACGACCGGGAAGACCGCTATCATGGGTATCTCGTACAACGGGACATTGGCCAACGGCGTCGCCGCAACTGGCGTTGATGGCCTCGAAGCAATCGTACCGATTGCCGCGATTTCCAACTGGTACGACTACTACCGCGCGAACGGACATGTTGCATCAAACCTAGATATGGGCGGGCTCTTCGATTATATTATGAGTCGAGAGGACGGTGTGGACTGTGATTCAGCTCGAGAGCTTGTCGAAGAAGGGCAGGACCGTACTACTGGCAACTACAATGATTGGTGGGATGAGCGTAACTACCTCCCGGATGTCGAAAATATCGACGCTGGCGTGCTAATTTGTCACGGTATCTACGACTTCAACGTCGAGACATCGAATGCATACAAGCTCGTAAACGAACTTAGAGAAAATACTGTACCGTACCGAATGTGGCTCCACCAGGGGGGACACGACGACCCGATCCGGCGGGGCGTTGATGAGGAGCCTTGGGTCGATCTGCTCAATCGCTGGTACACTTACTGGCTCTTTGGCGTTGACAATAGCGTCATGGACGAATCGCCCATCACGATTGAGCGCGAAGATGGCTCGTTGACTACCGAGACTGACTGGCCCCACCCGGAAACTGAGCATGTCGACATCAATTTCACGTCCGGTGGGCGGACACAAGGTGGGCTTACGCTTGAGCATCCAACCGGCAAACCAGTTGAGGAAAGTCTCGTTGACGATCCCGAAATTTACATCCAGAGCCACGCTGAGGCCGACGAATCCGACCACCGGCTTGTCTATACTACCGAACCACTCAATGAGGATGTTCGGGTCAGCGGGACTGTTTTTCCAGACCTAACGCTCTCGTTCGATGAGCCGGCAGCGAATGTCACGGTACTGCTGGTCGAGTATAACGAAAACGGCGAGGCTGATATTGTCAACCGGGGCTGGATGGACCCGCAAAACCGCAAGTCAGTCAGTGAGACGTTCGCCCTCCATCCGCCGAGACGCCCCTATCATCTTGAATTTAATCTGCAAGCGACCGACCGAGTCTTTAAGGCCGGCAACCGGCTCGGCATTGTGCTCCTGTCGACTGACCCTGGTCATGGAATGTTACAACCGCCCGAAACGCGCGTCAAGATAATGCTCGATCTCAAGCGCAGTTCAGTGCGCATACCAGTTGTTGACGGGGAGTCAGCCCTTGAATCAGCGTTTTCCGATTGAATTAGATCAGTGTCGTCTATTCTAGAGTTCGGGCCTGCGATCTGGAACAACGACGGCGACACGATTACAAACGCGGAGGGCAAACAGATTCTCAAGAAGGAGTATCTTCTGGACACTCCTAGCTCACTTGGTTTCAAACTCAAAGACTCGCTGCAACTCAGTTTCTATTTGAGTAATAAACTCGTCAAGGATGATATCAAACTTCTCCTCATCAGGTATGTCTTGAACACGATCATGAGGATTGTCTGGGAGTTCAATACGAAATTCATCATCACCCTCATAGAACGGCTCGCTCTCGTCGAGCACTTGGCGGTCAATCAAGCGAAGGAGAGTCGAGTCATACCGGTCATGCATGTGCTGGTAGGCGTTCTTGTACGCCTCCTGCAGTTCATCGAAATAGTGGACGTACTTCTCCTCGAATTTCTCGGGATCGAACGTAGTCATGGACATGTGTAGAACAGCTATCGGGTAAACGATTGGGTGAGGTTCATCAGATCGCTCTTCTGTCACGTAGTGGCCTACCTGTATGAGCACGTCCGTCGATAGTTATCTAATTATTCCTAGGCGGATATCGAACAGCTGATGTAACCACTAATCAGATAGCCACCAAGGAGAAAGCCTTAGAAGAGATCGGGAGGCTATCAAGCGCTCGATAACCGCATACCGGCTGAAGAAATAACAAATATTTGACTAGGTGACACCCTTCAGATTCAAGTACTAGCCTGGTAAATTATCGTCTCAATGGGAATCTTCGGAACTGAGGACAGGTCGTACGATCCAGCGATCAGCGATATGGTTGACAATGCTATTGGTGACTCGGTCTCCGGCAAGGCGTTGACTTCAACAACAGTGGGATTCGCTCAGACAGGTTACCTCGCAGACCACACGATAGCGAGCTTACTGACTGACGGGGAATCTCCTCATGCAATCTTCCCAAATTTACAGAAAGGTGTCTCTATGAATAACAACAACTTTACATCAAGTGGGAATTACCGGCATTTGTTAGTCGTTACAGATACAAGACTTCTCTTCCTTATCGGTACCGAAAACGGCGATCGCGGTAATGTGTTACGGTATTCCGACATTGATGATGTCCAGTGCTCAGCAGGCATGTTGAAACACCTAATCAAAATCCAGTTCTCCGGTGGAACAATCGAGTTCTACGTCACGAACTCAGTCCAGAGTGAGGAAATTTTTGAGATCAGAGACTACATTGCTACACAACGCGACAGCACTTCTGAAGATGCGAGTGATACGTTTGAACTGGATTCGCTGAGGCCGATTTGGCTAGACTCCGCAGCGGGTATCGCTGATACCACTGAACCATCTGTAGAATTGTCAGAATCACAAACAGCAACCACGAGAGAGTCACATTCCCCTAGTGAAAGTCTCATTGAGCAACTACGCAAGATAGACAGCTACGAGTTTGAGAAACTGATTGCTGATCTGTGGGAGCGACAAGGATGGGAAGCGACCGTATCGGATGCTACTCGAGATGGTGGTATAGATATTGTCGCAGTCAAGTATGCACCATTCGAACAGAAACAACTCATCCAAGCAAAGCGCTACGGTGAGAAAAACCACGTTGGCGCGCCGGACGTACAGCAGTATTCGAGCCTTCATCAGCAAGAGGACAACGTAGATGCTGTTATCATCGTGACTACTGGCCAATTTTCTAAACAAGCTACAGCTACCGCGAAGCAACTAAATGTCAAACTCATCGACGGTAATGACCTAATTAGACTAATCGATCAGCTTGACGCGCGTGAGCTAGTTACGAAATACGCATCGACGGAAGCCGAAAAGATCTCCGGTGGGTTGTCCACAAACTCACAGAACCACCGGCGCGACGAACCGGTTGGCAAATACACCTCTCCACAGCAAGTTCCTCAGAGTACAGACCACATATCTGACATTTACGTGTCTAAACTTGTTGATAATTCAACGGGTAAATTGGTGACACGGAATCGCCTCACAAAGCAACAACCAGGGATAAGTCATCCTCAGACACTCGGTCAGGCCCCAATCTACTATCTGGCTAAGGATGAGCAACCACATTTCATGTTCCGAGTTGATTCGGTCACAACGCCACAAGAAAGTCTGGAGCCCGACAATGGCGGCTATCTTATCGCAACGAACCGCCGAGTAGCTCTCCTAATTGGCCACGCCGGTGAGGATGCTATTAGGACGATCCCATATGATACGATTACTTCAATTCGTATGGAAAAGGGGTTCATAAAGCGTGAATTCTATATTCAGACTGATCAGGGAGAGTTTGTCGTTGACGGGCAACATACGTTTTATAACGAATCAGGGGCCGATTCGGAGGATGATATTGATGCTGAGTTTGAGAATATGACGCAGTTCATCAAAGAGATGGTTTACAAGACAATGTAATTGTCGAGTGATGGAGAGCATCAGATAAATCTGAAAGCGCAGAAGTGGGAGTAGCTATTCTCGACATTATACTGTCATTCTCGCGTCTACTTACAGCACCCTTCTCCGATAAGACCACTCTTCGAGAGCGAGCCAGGATTGTCCGCGCTGAGCGGGTCTCCACACTGCTCACATTTCGATTTTTCAGTAATTCCGACACCAGTTCCATATGGTAGTCGTAATGACTGAGAATGGTTCCCATCGCAAATGCCGATATCGATTTCTCCCTTCTCAAATGAGACGATGGTTACCGCTGCGGGTTCAATTGTAACGCTGAGAGAATGCCGGTCATACACTTCTCGATGCTTTTCGGGAAATCCTTCATCGCGTGCGGTCGTCAGTTCAGCCTGTTCTTCTTCGAATTCATCGCGCTTGTGCCGCACCCATTTTCGTTCGCGGAGTGCCTCAATACGTTCTTCGTGGTCGGTAGTCTGCTCAATCGTCTCGCTGAGCCGACTGACTTGTTCCTCAAGTGTACTGATCTCCTCTGCGAGTTCGCCGATACGCTGTTCCTGTAGCTGCCGGTATTCGCTCAACTCGACATCGGCAGCCCTGGAGGCTTTCTCCCGCGTCTCCGTGACAATGGGAGCGACTTCCTGCTCAATCGCTTCACGGGCTGTCGCTAACGCAGTGTCAATGCTTTCTGCATCGTAACTCCCTGTGGCAGGCTGGAGCTGAGAGTTATCGAGGGTAGTAGCCTCCAGATATGTCCCGGCGAGTCCATCGAGTATTTCGTTCGTTCTTAGATCGACAGCCACCGGGCGGAGGAGTTCGTGTTGGTACTCGCTCACTGTTTCAATACCAACGTCAAAGAGCACACAAAGCGCCTCACGATCATAGTATGGAGCGAAATCGGCACTTTCGACCGTGAACTCCCCGCCGGTAATCCAGGATGGGAGTGCTATCTCAGTGTTTTCGGTCGTGAAAGCAGTGAAGCCAATCGCCTGTTTCTTCTTTGCCTCTGCCAGCATCTCCTGAACGAACTGACTCTCTGGATGTACTGGAATCTCTCCATTCTCGGACTCACCGGAGTCGCTTCCGAGCAGTAGCGTTGCACCGTTGATATCGAGTATCGTATCTGCCTCCGGGGGAAGCGACACATCCCATTGATCACCGTCGACTGTAATCTCTGCGCCAAGTGCTGAAAGGTACTGCTCGGTGAACTGCTCGACGGCTCGCTCCGTGATCGAGAGCGCTCCATCAGGCATCGCTTGCACCAAGGTCGAATCCCTCGAATACCGTATTGTTGAACTGGTCCACCTTGTCAGCGAGATCTTGCTGCTCTTCGAGGTCGACAGCCATTGTATCGAAGTCATTCTCCAGCTCTACAGCCGAATCCGCGTCGACCAATCGCTCAAATATCTCGTCCTCGAAATTCGTTCCAGACTCTTCGAGACGACTGAGAACGGTACTCAGTTTGCCGACGGTTTGTTGAAACAGGTCGATTTTATCATAGAGGCGCTCGAGGACGTACTCCTCAATCGTATCATTCAGTGCGAGATTAAAGATGTAGACCTCTCGATCTTGTCCGATACGATGGATGCGTCCGATCCGCTGTTCGACTTTCATCGGATTCCATGGCAGGTCATAGTTGACCATGAGATTGCAGAACTGGAGATTTCGTCCTTCGTTCATCGCATCAGTCGAGACGAGTACACCGCCATCGTCGCGAAAGCGTTCGATGATTTCCTCTTTTTCCTCACTGGAGTGACCGCCATGGAATACATGTGTTGTGAAACCCCCCTCGGTGAGCTTCTCGATCAACTCGCGTTGGGTCGCCCGGAACTGGGTGAATACCACTACGCGTCCCTTCTCGATGTTTTCTCTGGCTTCAGAAACAATCTCTAAGAGCCGATCGTGCTTTGTGACTGTATCAATGCTATCGATGAGATCAAGAATTGATTCGAGTTCCGCAGCGTGCGTCAGCTCCGATTGATTATTGAGTTGCTTTTCGATGGTGCCTCGAAGAGCGGCTGGACTGCTCACGACCTCTTTCTGGAGGAGCATCAAGACGAGTTTCTGGCCTTGATTCTCGGCGTATGCACCTTTGACGTACTCCGAAACAGCATCGTACAGCGCACGCTCGTCCGCGGATGGAGTAAACGTTCGCGTATCGATGTTCCGGTCGGTGAAGTCGACGTCAGTCTCAGCGCGCCGATTGCGGATCATCACCTCGCTGAGCCGTCGTTGAAGCTCATCCCGATTGATGAGCGTCTCCTGACCTGAATTCGTGAAGTAATGATGGAACGCATCGCGAGTGCCGAATAATCCTGGTCGGAGCAGCGAGATCACGTTGTAGAGGTCCGTGAGCTCGTTTTGAATCGGCGTCGCAGTGAGGAAAAACGCATAGTCATACCGAAGATCGTTGATCAGAGCATATCGCTCAGTGTCCTCGTTTTTCACGTAGTGGGCTTCGTCGAGCACCACGACATCCCAGTGCCGGTCAAGAACGGTTTCCTTGTAGCGTTCGCTCTTGGCGGTATCGATACTCGCAATGATGTAGTCATGAGCATCGAATCCCCCAAATTCGTCGTCGTAGTTACAGACGAACTGGAGACCAAACTTCTCCAGCAGTTCGCCCTGCCACTGCTTAGCGAGTTGTGCAGGAGTGAGAACGAGGACTGAGTCGTCCGTTCCCCGGGAGCGCATCTCCTTGAGGATCATCCCGACTTCGATGGTCTTCCCGAGACCGACTTCATCGGCAAGCAACGCTGTCCCATTCATCTCGAACAGCGCTTCGTGTGCGGCACTAACCTGGTGTTCCAGTAGTTTGACCGCACCTTCTTCGTCGAGTTCGACAAGTGAGCGTAGCTCCGTATCTGGCTGTCCAGCGTGCAGACGGGCAGCCTGAATCGTCCGAAGGTGCGCTTCTTCCGCTGAATTCGACACATCCTCGTTTTGTTCGTGTGCCTCTTGCTCAACCCGTTGGGGGAGGTCATCGACCTCCTCGTGGTGAATTTCGACGTCCACGAGGTCGTGCCCAGACATTACGCGGAGTTACTGCTTGACAGACGTATAAATCACGTGGCATCCTGTCTATCCTTCCTCTTACAGCGACAATACCTCTGGATTTCTGTTGGTTGGCGGTCCCCGGATTTTATGTACTGTCTGATCCACCCACAACATACGATTCATATGGCCGAAACCGCGCTATCAAGAACGATTTCAGATACGGTTACGCTGAGCCGTGAACTCCGCGAAGAGGGCCAAATTGACGGTCAAGTAAAACTCTACAACGTCGACGAGGACTCGGAATTCGAATCGGATGCTAATCTCTTTTTCGAGCGAACGTTGATGAGTAATGGGTTGCGCGAAGCCCTGACGATTTTGCGGGATTCGTTGACTGGGGATGATCCACGAGGGACTCATATCCTCTATGGTCCCTATGGGAGCGGGAAATCTCACCAGATGGTGGCTCTCTATCACTGCTTCGATGATCCTGCTGCTGCAGCCGATTGGGCTAGCGATTCGGTTGAAGGCTTTGAAGCAGCACTCCCAGAGTCCGCGACGCCAATCACGGTCGCGATGCAGAACGAACAGTACGAGCACCTTTGGGAGCCGTTTTTCGAAGCGCTGGAGTACGATCCTGGCAGCTATGACTCGGGTGGCTACCCTGATATGCAGACAATTCAGGACGCTGTCGGCGATCGGACGATTGCGTTCTTTGTCGACGAGCTCGAAGACTGGTTCGACACGCTTCAAGGCGACCGAAAGAGCGCGAATCAAGGGTTTCTACAGTCTCTCCTCGAATCGACAGCGCTCTCGGACCTCGAACTCTACACTGTTGTTTCAGTGCTCCGTGAGGGTTCCGAGGTCCACAATATCCTGAACAGAGAGCAAGCTGTCGAAGTCAACATGAACAATCAGGTGAACAAGCGTGATGTCCTCCATCACCGCCTGATCGAGGACACCGCGGATAGTGCCGATGAAATCGTCGATGGGTACTATGAAGCCTACGAGCAGTCCGACCACGTTGATCTCCCCGACGATCTGCTGTCGGACATGCACGAACTCTATCCATTCCATCCCGTTCTTCTCGATGCGCTCGAAACGCGGTACTACGCCGACGAGGGCAACCAGAACACGCGCGGGATGATCTACCTCTTCTCGAAAGTCCTCCTTGAGATGCAGGATCAGACGGACCTGATCACACACGGTGATATCGACGCCATCGAGTTTGAGGACGAATTGGCGAAAATCAATTACGAGCGCCTGAACGCGGCAACAGGCGACATCAAAAGTCGAGTCAATGATGACGATGTACCCCACGGACGTCGGATCCTGAATACGATTCTCCTGTATTCACTGAAGCCCAGTGAGGGTGAGGGTGCAGAGGTTTCTGATATCGTTCTAGGAGCGTATCAGACCGACGATCTCGTCTCCGATGTAGTGCTCAATCTTGAACGCCTACACGGTGTTGCGTGGCACCTCCACAAGCTTAACGGGAAATACGCAATCCGCGACCGCCAGAACCCGAACGCACTCATTCGAAATGCAGCGGTTGATGTCTCGGAAACCTCTGCGAAGGCCGAGATAGCGGATTACATAACTGCCATTTTCGGGTCAAATGCGTATCCTGTTGGCTTCCGAACGAACGATATGCAGGACATCTCCGACGACCGCGAGGTAAAGGTCGTCGTGAAAGACGATCAGTGGGCCCAAGAAGAGGTGAAGAATGTTATCACGAACGACGGCCGTGGGCGCGAGTGGCGCAATACACTCGTCTTCATCCAACCATCGGGTGAGAAAGCCATCGAGTCCGGAACCCGTTATATCGACAAAGCACGCTATATCGAAGGATCGAGGCAGGTCCTTGCCGACGAATCCCTTGATGACGAGATCCGTGGCTCAATTCAGGATATGAAAGACCAGGAGGAGCACGAACTCCGTGAGGAACTCCAACTCCTCTACGGTGAGGTTCTCGACGGTGACGACCTCCTCTATGAGTGGGAGAAAGTAGCACCGATGGATCTCGATGTCTACGTTCTGGATGAGGCTGAACTCGACGCGTCAAATATCGCTGACTCCGCGGCGGCGGACCCGTTCGATCTTCAATCGCATATCTGGACCATCGTTGAGGATCTACTGGGCCGACGTGGTGAGATCTCGGTTGAGGAAATCTACGAGCAGTTCCTTCGAGATCCAGAGCTTCCCATTCCCGGAAGCGCAAATGATGTCTTGAATGCAACCGTCGAAGCGCTGGATGACAAACCGGTGCTTGCTCGTGACTCTGGCGGATTCCGCGACGACCTATCGGGGAGTTCTCTCGATACAGTGCTCGTCCAGCAGGACGACGTAGACCTGTGGGGCGTCGATGACATCGAGCAGGAGTTGCGCCAGCGGTTCGGCAGTGGAATGACGGCGCTTGATATCGGCGACTTCGAGTTGGAACTCGTCGAAGATGGAGAAATTTGGATCGACGGCGACAGTCACGATGTCGTGATGCGTGCAATCGGTCGGCTGAACCGCGAGGAACAGTACGCTATCGTGCGCGGGAATGAGATTCTCAACAAGCCCCAATCCGACGCGGCGCTGCGCGATGTCGGTAGCGCGACCGTCGTCGGTGCGGCCTATCTAGAGGACCGTATTGAAGAGCAGGTAGATGATGGTGACGCGAATCTCGATACGATCATCGGCGAGATTCGCGCTAATGAAAGCGTGTTCCTGCCGCCCGATGAAACCGAATCCGCTGTCCGCGAAGCGGTCAACGGGTTCTTGATGGACGATTATGTGCTCGAAGTCAGTGGTCGGTATCTGGGGTCGCTTGGCGATCGAGATCCGACATCGGTGACGATTGTCCCGACCGTTTCCAACCGGATCGGTGACCAGATTCTGGAGTATATTGAGAGTTTAGAGGCTGGTGACCAGTTCACTGTGAACAATGTGGCTGACCGGTTCGACAGTAGCGTCACCGAGTACATGGTGCGGACGTTCCTCTTGGAAAACATCGGGAAGGACGACGAACCCGAGTACGTTGTCAACACGACCGGCTCGGATAGAGCCTCTGACTGGACGCCTGGCTATCCGTTTCGGAAGGCCGACGCTGATGCCGAGACGTGGCACTTCGAGTTCAACGGTGACGATGTCGCCGCAATGCGAAGTAAGTGGCGAGATACCCATCAGACGGGAGCCGTCGAATACGGTGACGTCACCTTCATGTTGCCCGACAGAGATGGTGTTCCAAGTGCCCTTCAGGAAACTGCCGATGTCGAGCGAACACAGGTGAGTTTGACGTTGCGATCCGAGCAGGACTACACGAAGGTACAGGATCTGTTCGAGCAAATGCCGGACGAGGCGTCGAGCCTGAAAATCGAAATCAGCTTCCAGAAATGAGTCAAGATTCACAACAGACGGAGGAAAGTGTTCGAAAGAAACTGCCGATTGAGAACGGTTTCCCTATTGAACAACTCAATGATATAGCAGAAAAGGAGGGATATGGAGGCGCTCGCCAATGGTACCGCCCCATCTATACGATGCACAAGTGGTGGGCTCGTCGTCTTGGGAGCGTTTTCCGTTCCATTTCGCTTCACGCTCTTTTGGATAACCCGAATGACGTAGAGGTATTTGATCCCAGCCAGAATGTTCAACTCAGTGACTATCAAACAGGCGATTTGGATATTCAAGAACTTATAGATTCGGTTTCCCATGAGCGGCCTGACTCTCTTTGGTCTCTCTATCCAAAAGACGTTCAGATACAGGATAAAAAAATACTAGACCCATTTATGGGTGGTGGGACATCAATAGTAGAAGCGTCTAGGTTTGGTGTAGAATGTCATGGGCGTGATTTGAATCCTGTTGCTTGGTTTGTTACCAAGAAGGAGATGGATACTGGATCAACAGATGTTAATTCTCTTAAAAATGACTATAAAACGATAGAAGATTCCATTTCGGACAGGCTCAAAAGTTATTATAAGACTCCTTGTCCGAATCACTCAGAAGATCACGATGCTGATGTAATGAACAGTTTCTGGGCCAAACAGATAGACTGCGTCTCTTGCAATGAAACGGTCTCACTATTTGGGGACTATCGGGTTGCAAAAGGACGATATGAGAATGACGATAAATATCACATATTCTGCCCGGACTGTGAATCGATTGTTCTAATTGAGGATTGGCAAAGCGAGTCTACTTGTGGGGACTGTGGGCATACATTTGTTCCGAAGGAAGGGACGGTTAGTGGAAGCAAATACACTTGCAGGAATTGTGGCCAGAAGTATGGAATTACAGATGCAATAGAAGAACAGGGTGGATATGATCTCAAATATTATGCAATCGAATACCACTGTGCTACGTGTGACGATCAGCACGGTTACGACAAGTCTGAGGTGAAAGGTTATCGGCCAGTGAGAGAAGAAGACAGAGAGCTCTTCAGGAAGGCCAAAGAGGAGTGGGAATCAAGCCCAGAACTACACGAATATGTGCCCTCCGAAGACATTCCGGAAGGACATATGACGGCTGTTCGGAATCCTCTATTTGATCACGGTTATGAAAAATGGGCTGATATGTTCAATGAACGTCAGCTACTTTGTCTCAGCACACTTCTCTGTGAAATTGATGGTCTGGAGAATCAGAACTCAAAGGAATTCCTATTATTAGCGCTAACAGACTGTCTACGAAGGAACACGATGATGATTGGCTACAGCCAAGTGGCCAATCAGGTAAGTGATCTGTTTAGAACGAATGCATTTGATCCTCCAACACGTCCTACTGAAAGTAATGTTTGGGGTGCTGAATATGGTACAGGAACCTTTGAATCGACGTGGGAAATGGTGATCCGAGGCGTCGAATGGGGGAACGCTCCCACAGAGAGATATATTGAATACCCAGATTCAGATGAGTATCCCCGAGTACCAAGGAATAGTTCACTCAGTTCACCTGAGACAACTGAGACCGAGACGTTCAGCCACGCTGTTGGCGAAAACGTCAGCCCAGAAGATATCAAACAGGGTGATATCCGAGATGTTGATGCTGAGAACGAGTACGACGCGATACTCACCGATCCGCCATACTATGATAACATCATTTATTCAGAAATATCTGATTTCTTTTATGTTTGGCAAAAGATACTCCTCGAAGAGGAGTACGAGTGGTTTGAGGGAGATCGGACTCCGAATGAGGAAAGTATCGTTGCGAATCCTTTCCTCGGTAAAGACGAAGAATCATTCGAAGCGGAACTAAATCAGGCGTTTTCAGTCCTACATACTGCACTAAAGCAGGATGGTGTTCTCGCATTCACGTATCATCATAGTGATTCAGAGTCGTGGGGAGAACTATTGGAATCCCTTTGTGACTCTGGTTTCGAGGTGACTGCTACGTATCCAATAACTGCAGATATTAGCAAATTCATTGAGGGTGAAGCTGTTTCTTTCGACATTGTTGTCGTCGCTCGCCCAGTCGGTGAAATAGAGCCATCCTCGTGGAACTCCCTCCGCCGCGATATCTACCGCACGGCCCGCCGAACCCGCAAACAACTCGAAGAGAACCGTGACCTCTCCCGCGGCGACATCGGCGTGATGGAGATGGGCGCGTGTTTCCGCGAGTACTCGAAGCACCACGGGAAGGTGCAGCGCGACGGCGAAATCATGTCCGCGAAGGAGGTCGTCCAAGAGATCTACGGCATCATCCAGGAGGCCAGTGACATTGGCGTCGAAGACGTGTTTATCGACTTGCTCGACACGTCGAACGTCTCCTACGACGACGTGAACAAGCTCTCTCGCGGGACAAACGCCAAACCAGAAGAACTCAAGGAAACGCGTCTCTACAACCAGGACGACGGCTTCGAACTCGGAACGTGGGATAACGAGAAGCGCCAGGCGTACATCCAAGAGCGCGTCAACGGCGACGGCGGCGACCACCTCTCGAACCTTGACAAGCTCCAGTTCCTCCGCTACCGCTACGAGAAGGGGCAGGCTGTGCAGAACTACGTTGAGAAATGGGACATCGATGACGACCTGCGCGAACTCGCCGGGCGGCTCGCCGACGTGACCGGCGACGATACCTATACCCGAGTGCTCGGCGACCGCGACATTACGAGTTACTAAGCATGGCAGGTCCAGGCCAAATCCCCGGATACAACCTCATCATCGAAGGAGAGTACGAGACGTTCGACCATCAGATGCCGGTTGAGGAATTCATTCAGTGTCTCCAGAAGGATACTGTTCCTGATCAGGTGAGTGTCGTCGGACTCGGAGAGGCCTACCAAGATGGCGACAAAGCGCGTGAACTATCCGATGAGATGGATAGCCGAGCGAACGATCTCGAATACCAGAATCCAACAGTACAATTCATCATCGAAGGCTCGTTCCACCGCCAAGGCAAAACCTACGACCTTCGCTACAAGGACGAACTCTACTCGCTACAGGACGTCTTTGGTCCGCAACTTGAGCGAAAAGAGCAGGGGGACTGGTTGGTAGCTCCGTTCTGAAACAGGACGATGTAGTCGGGGCACGGATCGATCCCGAATGCTTGTTCACAGCAGCTTCAAGGGCCCTTCTTTCTCTACGTCTCTGCTCGTCTCTTCGACAAAATAGAGATCTACCGATTCCTCACCGTTCTCACGGCGAAACACAGGTACGCAGGTTGTCGTAGACGATGGTCGGCTCTCGCATCGCACTTTGATTTGTTCGCGGAGCCACTCTCCGTTCTGCTCCAACCCGTTTCGGTTGTTGACCTCTATTGAAAGTTCGTCGGCAGCTCGCTTGAGGACTCGGAGTGTGAACAGCCGTATGTTCCCGAAATCGAATGGGCCATTCGGGTCGGCAATCCGGTCGAGAGCACTCTCGCTCACTCCATCGAGGCAGAGAGCGTTCTCGCTGACCGCTCGGGATACTTCGAGCGTAGGGTACTCTTCAGCAAGCACTCGATGGATGAACTCGTGAACTGCCTTATTGTAAGTATCGAGCGAGAACTCCTCAGCGGGTGAGATCACCTGTAGCTCTGCGTTCGTCTGAACGACTTGTCTCTGCACGGGTTCTAAGAGTGGACAGAGAAAGCCGAGTCGGTCAGTATTGAGAAGATACGCATAACTGAACAACCGTGACCGGGCCGAAGAGTCGGTTACTGGACTGTGCCCTTCGGCGTAGTACTTCGAGTCAAGCACCGCTATCGTGTCGTCGCCCCGCTCGATGGCGTGGTCGGGCTGGTGGTAGATATTCGTCTCACCCTCGAACGGTTCGACTTTCGGTGAACGGGTCGCTGAGACGTTCGTCGTCGTCTCAAGCACGTCATATTCTTGGATACGCTCAAGCTGAGAGGAAATGACGACCTGAGAGTATTGCTCGAACAGCGACTCCATGTTCAGTACGTAGTCGATAGAGAGTTCCTGCGCTCCACCACTCATTGGCGTTCCAATCGAGGAGGAGATGATCGCCTTCGCAACGTCGACAGCACGTTCGTAGTAGTGGCGCTGTTTGGGGAGATCGTTCAACAGGAACGCACGGTACTCCGGCAAGCGTCGAATGTCACTCGTGACGCCCAACTGTTCGAGGTGGTCGACCTCGCGTTGAATCTGGGAGAAGATGTGCCGATATGCCGGGTAATCGTACTGTTCGGAGTGCTCGCGGAACAACTGGAGCAGAATCGTCCCCGCATAGTGTAGCAACGAATTCACGGGGTTGTCGTGCTCGATCTCGTTGACCACACAGTGCTGGGCGAGACGGCCTTCAGCGTGGTTGACGAGAGTCTGACCGACATCAATCCGACCGCGTGGTTCTTCGAGATCAACGCGCTGGGTAACCACATCCCGAACGAATCCTCGGCGGTGGATTGTCTCGATTCCTTGGAGGTAGTTCGTAGCGAGAATTGGGAAGATGTCTTCGAGGTCAATGTCGTCCGCGAGGAAGCGCTCGATGGGGACACCGTGGTAGTCGACCGTGCGCCCGCGGTTGTACACCGCCAGCAGCATATCGAGGACGGACTGCCACGGCAGTTTGGGTTTGATATTGAGCTTGGCTTCAGCAGTGAGACTGATCCGCCCGACGACATCGTTGGCTGATACCTGTATTTCTGTACCGCTGACGGTCACTTCGACGACTTCGATAGCGTCTCGATCATCGAGCGGGCGCTGTGTCTTGATGAACGTGTTCGCTGACTCTTCGTCGAATTGTGCCTGCCGAAGACGATCCGTGATTGTCTCTGGACACTCCTCAATGACGATCTCGCCGTGCTCGGGGATGTCGAAAGTGTCTGGCCCGTAGGTGTATCTGTCCGGAGCGGTGCTCATGTCCCCATGCGGCGTTGCTCTTCTTCGACTTGGCGTGCCGCCAAATCCGCTGCTGGCGCGAGGTTGTAGTCCTCGAACTCTTCATCGAGGGCATTGTAGTGTTCCTTGATTTGCTCGATCTGTGGGTATGCTGCTGCGTTCAGCAATCGTGGGACAATGTAGGTCCGGAATGCTTGTCCGATCGCTTCTCCCGGATCGTCCATATAGAGCTTATCGTCCTGAAGTGCTTTACCGAGAAAGACAGCGATATCGCGATAGTGCATCGGCCCGAACCGCATGATCGACCCGCGGGTGGAGGTACGCGACCCCTCGTTGATGCCCCGATAGTCCTGCTCGAATAGTTCGAACAGGGTATCCTCGTCGATCAACGGAATGTCGCCAAGGAATTGATCGATCCAGTCGTTGAACAGCGTCGCACGGTTGTCCTCGCTGTATTCGTCGATCTCGATCATAGCGAAGCGTCGTGTGATAGCGTTATCGAGCTCGTTGACGGTTCGATCGGACATGTTCATCGTACAGATAATACTCACCCGTGGATCGAGCTCGATCGGATCACCGTCGTCCGTCTCGATGAGGGTTTGGTGACGATTTTCGATAGCTGTGTAGAGTGGGCCGAAGATTTGTGAGATGTCCGCTCGGGTTATCTCATCGATAATCACCGAGTAGTCGATGTCGTATTCCTGGGCTTTCTTGGCCGCATCCGTCACACAGCCGAGCTCTGTACGGTAATTGAGTCGCCCTCCGACGCCACTATGTGAGAGATCCGGTCCGATTCCGCCGATGATTTCTTTGGCTGTCCACGACGGATCGGCCGTGCTTAGCGTGTAAGTGGTACTCTGATCCAAAGCAAGCTGCTTAGCAAATGTCGTCTTGCCGGTCCCAGTTGGACCGTAGAGTACGACTGGTTTTCCCACCTGCAAGGCAGTGACGGCGTTTTTGTAGGCAGTTTCAGGGACGAGAACGTCGCTCGGGGTATTGTCTTGGCGAGTGCTGACGAGCTGCTTGAGATCGTGCGAAGCTTTTGGGGATCTTAGAATAGCACGTCGGATTTGTCCAATACCTCGCTCACCCTCGTGGTAGACATCGAGTTTCTGTTCCCGGATAAGGTAGTTTAAGACTTCATCGCTTTCGGCATCCTTGATTGCACTGACGACCTTGTTCGAGACTTCACGGAGAACGCTCAGTTCATTCTGGGCGTCCTCTACCGTATAACTACTTGTCGAGGAGCTCATTTTGACGAGATTCATAGCCTACGCACTAAACTCTATCCAGTAGAGAACGGACCGCTTCTGAATGAGTTCGGCCATGTCACTCTCCTCTTTCGACCAACCGAATACGAATGGGCCAAGCAAGAATGGGCACGATGTGTCGAAATGACCACCAACCCTGTAGAACATCTGTTTCTATACAACACGTTGGATGCCAGATATTACTCTAGAAACAGTTCTGCGATGATATCGGGATGCTCGGACAATTTTTCTTTGATTTCCGGGCCGGACCAGATTCGGAGATAGTGAACGCTTTTGGATTGTAGGGTCCCTGCCTCAAATTCGGATTCCAGATCACCACTCGTTTTTACAGTCCCAATAATCACACCACGGCAATCGTGTCGCTCTGCCTTTCGGCATGATTTTTCTACTTGTCTATCATTTATCGCGCTGCCCTCATTGTTGAACTTGGCTTGAACCAATACTCTGGTTTCACGTCCTCCAAGATCGATTGAGCAGAACCCATCTTTCCCTTGGTCAGGCCCACTTCCTCCCCATTTTCCGTTAAAATAATCCCCATCTCTTTTCATAAGTCGAAAAAGAATTTTCTCAAAATCGCCACCTTCCGGATCCAACCGATCCCAGTCTACAAGGCGTTTTCTTTTTTCGTTGATATTTTCTATAAAATCTTTGCGTGATGTCTCATCAACGAATTCTGGCAATTTTTCTAAAGGTAATACAATCGTGCTGCCTGCTCTGTCGGAGAAAACCATGTCGTTTTCGTCAGGGACGAATACTATCGACTTATAAGGAAGCGTGGCTGTCTCAATCGATGATGATGATTCCTTGAGAAAAAGATCATAATCCTCCTCTATTTTCAGATCTAACTGGGAATCTACTATCACCCGATATCCTTTCTTTTCTTCGATCGAATCTGCCGATTGTTGTGTTTGCAAACATATCTTTTCACCTGGAGAGATAGTGTGCCAGTTATTGCAAGTTCCGCACTTGAATCTGACCACTTTCTTTATCCAATCTGTTTGTTCGCAAAAATCTAATTGTTCTTCGTTTATATCCTCTTGCTCAATAAATCCGCCATGTAGACCTAGCTCTAGAATAGAAAGAGTAACTGAGGGAGATGAAAGGTTCTCCTTAGATATTTGCATTGTTGACATTATTCCAAATGAACTCGGATATTTGTCGGTGTTTGTCCGGCGTTATTTTTTGGTCAAAAATCCTGTATGAGTTATCATCCGCTGACAACTGGAAACTGATACGGCCAATCGTATCTGAGTTGAATACCATGTTTCCATAGTTGTGCGGGCGATGATTCGGATATTCATCATCGTCCCGGACATCCGAGTCAGATGTCCAACTTGACTCCGCAGTCCCATCTTTACTGGCATGAGGGATAGTCATGAAATCTGGATGATTCATGAAATATCTAATTATGGAATCGGTGATATCCAAATCATCCGATTCTGCGTTCAATACGGTTTCATTACCAAAAATCCGCTCAATGTAGTTGAGCACTTTTTCACGATCCTTATGGCGGTCATTTCTCCCGCGAAGTTCGATCACACCATCATCAAGATGTAATCGGCAATCAAGCTTTCTTATATCAGGGAAGTTTACAAATTCTCCCATCCTTTCATGGAATACTTTATCTTCCTTAGCCTTAATCCAAAATTCAAAATAAATGTGGTTTTTATCCTCAAAATGTATAAACCGAACTTGAGGATGTTCCTCTAAAACATCCCAAATGTTTCTTCCTACCTCGGAGAGCGCTGCCTCAGCGCCTTCCCCGCCTTCTTCGATCATCCGGTTTCTCAGCTGTTCTACAGTATGTTGCCCATTTTGTAAGATAGTAGCTATTTCATGATCTTCGTTGAAGGAACACGGAATTGGGTGGGTTTCTAAGTTTGAATTCCCCATAGCAACAGAGTAGTATAGCAATTCACGATATGATCTCTCCATCAATTCCTCTTCACTTACAACCTCACTATTCTCTTTAAGATACTCCCAATGATCTCGCCCTTCCTTCATCTGGAGTCGTAGTATATCCTTCCCTTCGTTAATCAGTTCCTCAACAGTATTTTCAGTATAATCTTCATGCATAGAGGTCACGTCTTCGAACTGGCGAAGAGGAAGACAACCCTTAAGATAGGAAATTTGTTCATCTACTCCCAGATCACGGAACATGAGAACTATTTCTTGGGTAAGTCTCTTAATAGTTGTCGTGAGAACGATTGATTCTCAGGCCTCTCGCTGGTAGTGAACCGCCCAGTGCGAGGCCCCGACAGGCTTGCATCGGCGTCCGAAGCCACCTGACGACCGCTTCGAGCGCTAATCACACCTTCGGGCCGAGTAACCGTGGTTCTGGGCCGTGGCATTGCGTTGGCTGTGGGTGAGGGCGGGGCTGCGGATAAATCTACGTGTGCTTATTGAACTAAGCACGAGTAAACCGGGGATCTGCCAAATCCGTCGATTTCGGCCATCTTGAGCACAGTAGCTCCTGAAGTACCGATCATAAACTATAGAACGCTATATACACAATGCTATCAGTTGGAAGATGAGACTACAGCGGGTATAGATGGTCTGTGATGCATGATCACTGTGGAATTGCGGGATTGGTAGTTGCTGAGTCGGGGTCGAGTGTTCGATTCGTGTTGATGATCTGAATGGAGCCTCATCTGAGAGGCACGCTGGAGAAAGCTGTGGCTCAGACTGCGGCTTTCGGCCGAACTACTGAGTGCTATCCGACTCCGGTTCGCTTCTGCAACAGCGTCAGTGTATTGTTGACTGTCACAATGAGCGAATGCTTGTATTCATCGGTCAACTGCACCTGCACGAGCAGATCGATCGCACGCCTGATTGAGTATAGCAGACAGGCGAACGCGAAGTAGAAGAACCGTAGTCCGAAATGCTTCGAGATCGTCGAAGCCATGAATCGTTTGACCGATCTGTAGCAGCGCGACTTAGGAGTCATAGCCACGTTGGTGCTAATAGCAAAACGTCCAAGCTGGGCAGAGATTGGCCCACTATTGAAAGAAGTATTACTTAAAGAGCGTGACAGTATAGATTACGTTCCTCGCCAATATTTCCAGAGGTAGGATAGATCACTGGGATATAACAGTTTCACGATCTCACGCATGTTCCCATCGTTAATATCCGAAAGAATATCTCGAGGAAGCTTGTTTAGGTCCTGCATGAGCCGGTCGTACCGTTCGTTTGAGGCAAGATATAGCAACCTCATCATCATTAAACGACGGTCTTGTCTGGGTGCTACTTGATCCATCCATAGGTCGTCGTAAACTGTCATCTCCTCAGCAGAGGTGTCGATTTTCCTCGTCAGACAACGATCGGCTGTCATTGCAGCTGCTCGAGCCGATTTCATACACTTGTAGATTCCCTGTCCCCAGATAGGATCAACTGATGGCACAGTATCACCAATCGCCATGAATGAGTCGGTACTCATCGATCCAGGAAATTGTACATGTGCCGAACCCCGCACTTGATTATCTGCGACTCGTCTGGCGTTCTTGAAACGTGGATCAGTATCAAGCCAATGTTCGAGATGGCCGTCAACGGTGCGATTTTGGGTGGCGTGCTCTCGATAGCGCTCGTTCTGGATGTGACAGATTCCGACTTTTGCTCTGTCCCCACCGGTGTGGAAAATCCACGAGTATCCCCCAGGGGCGTATCTGTGATCCAACCGCAACATCATCGCGTCGGTGAGGTCAGCAAAATCGGGATGGTCGAGATCGACACCCTCAAAGAAGTATTCGATACCAATCGCGTGGTTCTTTCGCTCAAGATTGGCTATCCCCAGATCTTTGGCCAGTGGTGCAGCCGGGCCCGTAGCATCAATGATGATTTCGCCAGAGACCTCCTGATCACTATTATAACGGATACCGACAAGATCACCATCTTCGACGATTGGGTCACGAACACGAGCATCAAACCGATACTCAGCACCCTTGTGGCGGCCATCCTCAACAAGGAACTCCTTGAACGCCTCATAATCCAAGACGAAGCCTGGCTGGCCTTGGACGAAATGCTCATTTGGAGATTCGAGAACCACTGATTCAGTCGCGTGCATGACTGTGTCGTCCGGGATGCCGAAAGAGGTCATCATCGACGCAAACGTTCCGCCAGTGGATTTGTTGCTTTGAGCCGGGAACTCACCTTCTGCTTCGGTTTCCAGAACGACGACCTCGTAGCCGCGCTCAGCCAGATCTCGCGCACACTGTGCCCCCGCTGGGCCTGCCCCAGCGATAATCACATCATAACTATCGGGCATTGCTGGTACACAAATGTGCAAACACGGGCGAAAAGATGTTGAAACACAGTGGCACTTTTCGGCTGTTTCTCATACATGATGAGTTTTAGACATTCTTACAGGGCAGACATCTGTGACACGACTGTAACACAGTAGACGCCGCCAATAATGAGGGATATTCCGAGGAGGCCCGCCAAATCGACTGGCTCGTCAAACACAACGGCACCGATTCCTGCCACACCGACGATCCCCAACGCAGCCCACGTCCCATAGACGACACCGATGGGTAATTCATCTAACGCCAGGGAGAGAAGATAGAACGCCGCTCCGTACCCGAGGACAACACCAATACTTGGAATCGATTGTGAAAATCCCTCGGAGAGTTTGAGGGCAGTTGTCCCGATTAGTTCGGAGAGTATTGCACCAGCGAGCAGCATGTACGGATGCATATCGCTATATCCCGAAGTCTTCGATATACGCCTATTGAAACAAAACAGCACTTACAATTCGTTTGGGTGCCCAACAACAATTGATGACGGTACTGGGCGAACTTGGGCTCTCAAGTTACGAGGAGAAGGTCTGTCTCTTATACACATCTCCGAGCCCACGAGACCGAGGCTGATCTCGTATGCCGTCTTCTGCTTGAAAAAAAAAAAAGCGCGCTGAGCGGAGCCGACACACATCTACTGTGCCGGACCATCAAGGAAGCTACAACACGC